>DASRZI010000371.1:0-4270 GCA_035686605.1 Candidatus Zixiibacteriota bacterium | reverse complement strand
TAACCAGAGAAGACATTCTCCGTCCCTGGATGCCAGAGAAAGTATAAATCTCCCCGGCTAATGACTTCTTTGTTTGACTCCCTTTCTCTCATATTTAGATCCTAAAACAGACACCATTCAGCCCGCACCTTGACCATCGCGTAGAATGGCCCATCTGTCAGCGCGAATACGGTAGGAGCTGGTTCGGTATTCTGGTTTTAGAAGCAGGAGGACTAGTTCTCGGGAAGGATTGTATTCTGAGAGCATGCGTTTGGTATCTTCGTCGCCGTCTTGCTCAAGTTGCTCTTGGGAGAGGTAACCGAATGGGTTGCCAGCATTGGGCGCTGGCTGCGTTGTCGTGTCGACAACAATGGCACCGCGGCCGGCTTCCTCAAAAGCGGCTGATGCCGCCGCCCAGAATATCTCTACATTCTCATCGATCCATTCAAGGTCACGCCTGCGCTCTTGGCGTGCCCAGGCAGGTATTGGTTTGTCTTCTATTGTCATCTATTGGGGCAGATGACAATACGGTAACAGATTTTGGGAGGCTTTTCAACTGCCCTGTTGTTGGCGGGATTGCTAGTTTAAGCGCCAGACACTTTCTTGGCGGCGCTTGTGTCAAAAAGGCAGTAAACTAATTCTTAGAACGGCTTAGAAGCGTTCTGGGAAGCCGAAAAGGGGCGTAACTACAACATGCCTTCGTCTTTGAGGATCTCGCGCAACATATCGATTACCCCGGCTTCTTCTTCCTTGGGTATCGTCCATTCTTATGAGAAATTGTCTATTAGGAAAATTTTGCCTTTGGTAATACTTGCCAGAGGCACCCGGATTATTCAACAATCAAAAAGCACATTTCTTAGACAGCATCAGAGATGAAAAGGCGCTATTGTACATTTTTGCGTCGATATGGGAGATACACTGGTTTTGCTGCCAACGTAGTAGTGGCGCTGCTAGACGGATGTATCTTCAATGTCTAGCTGTTCAGCCAGGCGAGCGAGCACTTCCGATGGTAGTTCTGCCCAGTCAGTAAGGAAATTGCCGAGGAAGCGAACTGTACAAAGTTGAATAGCAAACTCAAGGCGCGTGTGATCTTCACGCCAGGTGTCTATCACGCTCAAGTGAGCGTCATCTAAATGGAAATACCTGGCTAACTGTTTAGGTGATGGAATTCCGGCGTATCGACTATATTGCGCAATCTGTTTGGGGGTCAAAAATTGAACAGGCATCGTACTCTCTTTTGAGAATGTGGGGGTATAACGACCCAACATTATCGGGAGAACGAACGCCGTCAATTATTCGATTTGTCAAGTCCTGAAATACGTTTACAAAAAGCATGCTAATGCACCTTGTTGCTTACACTGTTTATGTAAACTTGGTGCGGTTTCTGGTAATTGAGCGAAAGATGGGGTCGCTCATGATTGTACAGCCATTTAGCTTCACGCACGGCCCGCCGGGCTTGGCGCAAGGAGACAAACCGATTATCCAGCCCGTATTCCATTTTGAGAATACCATTTATACGTTCAGCAATGGCGTTGTCGTAGCAGTTGCCCACCTCGCCCGTACCGGTACGCATGCCCCGCTTAGCCAAAGCCTGACGGTAGGCATGGCAGGTGTACTGCACTCCATGGTCACTGTGGTGGATCAGGCCAACAAGCGAACCTCGGGCGTCGCGATAAGCCATTTTAAAGGCTCTGAGAGCCCCTTCAACTGCCAGGGAATCACTCAGGTCATAACCCATTATGCGTCTGGAATACAAATCGGTAACCAGGCAAAGATAGGCGAACCCATGCTCGGTCTCCACATAGGTAATGTCGCTAACCCAGGCTTGGTTGGGCCGGGTCACAGTCATATCGGCCAGCAAGTTTGGACAGCGCCAGTGACCAGCCCAGGTGGTCCGTCTCCGGCGACGACGAACTTGGACCAACAGGTCATGTTTCCTCATGATGTCGAAGAGACGGTCTCGGCCGACCTTGTAGTTCTCGATTGCCAACCAGCTCTGCAATTCCTGCCACAGCTTACGCGTGCCCATTTTCGGGTGGCGCTGGCGTATCTGCCTGACCTGCTCGCAGACCGCTTTTTCCATCTCTTGCCTGACCAATCGCCGCCGCTGATGTTGATAATATGCTTGTCTGCTAATGCGCAACCAACCATAGATATCGTTCATTTTAGGCAGGGCTTTCGCTGGTCGCGACTTGGCTTGCTCAGCGATGAGGTAGGGGCCTTTTTTTAACCTTATGCCCCAGTTGCTCCTCGGCCACGACCAACGTGCTTTCCAACATGAACTTATCTAGTGACAGCTGGGCTACCAGTTTTTCCAGCTCGGCAATCCGCCCTTCCAACTCTTTGACCCGTTGTTGTTCTTCCGGTTTTTGGATGACCATCTGCTTGACCCTTAATCCTTCTAGTCCATACTGTTTTATCCACCGAGCCACGGTATTGCTACCTGTGATTCCGTATCGCTTGTTCAACTGATTTGCCGATGCCCCTGCCTCATACTCAGCGACTACGTGCTTCTTGAACGCTAAACTATACTTTTTGATGATGGTTTCTGCCATTTTCTCCGTCCTGACCTTCCATGTTTCTGTAAACTATATTCAGGACGGGTCAGTCTAATCCCCGGCCGATCACCGGTCATCCCCCATTCACTGCGTCCCTGAGTCCCATCTTCTCCACGGCCTAACTAAAACCCTGGCCCTGAACCAACCGACGCAAGGTGCGAATCGGTACCTGGTGTCTTTGTTTGGCCCCAACTTATTTCCTACTGCTCGGCCGTAATCGACAGGTAGACATCGCTGATGCTGTCCGTGTCAGCCTTAAAAAACCTCCCTCCGGTAACATCCGAGATTCTTCCCAGCAAATCCTCATTAGCATCCCCGCCAAAGGCAATCGAAAAGATCTTGAATCCTTCGACCTCGGCATTGTCCGGCAAACAGTCTGCGAACATTTGCCCCTCTGTTATATTGCTTGCCATATTCATACCATCAGATAAGAGGACAATGCCGTAGAGTCGGGACTCACCGGCCGCTTCGTGAGTATCCTTCAAATCGCTACTTCTTCGGGTTGCCTTACAGACGGCTTGATGAAGCGCCGTGCCGCCCGATGCCTGAAGTTTGTCAATTCGCTCTGATAACGATTGGCTTCCATAGCCAATTTGTTGGGGCTCAATTATCTCAATAGCGGCAGAAGCGAATTTCATCACAGCGACTTCATCTTCCGAATTCAGCCGGCCAATGAATTCTATTGTTGCCTCTCTGGCAGCACGGATTTTATCTCCGTGCATACTCCCAGAGGTGTCGATAAGAATGATCACCGTTGCCGGACGCTTACTTAGCATAAATAAATCCGTGACGGCCGCACTGACCGCCGAATCCGGGCTGGACAGCGCCGGAACCGTTTCGGGTGATACCGTCGGGTCGACCCCGTTTTTTAAACTGAGCGGATCCTGCAGGGGTATCGTCGGATCAACCGGCCGCAGATAATTTGCCACCGTCAGCGCTTGCTGCTCCGGAGCCAGCAAATAGTCGCCAAAGAGCGTCGCCGCCTCAACCTCTTCCGGGCTGACCCATTCTGCATGATCCAGAACGCAATACGGGTGGTCCGCCCAGATGGTGCCGCCGGCGGGTATGATGAAGGCCAGCGGAAACTGCAGTTCATCACCGTGCTCGACATTGTACCGGGCGACGTTTGCCTCCGGAACGGCCGCCGCATGCAGGTAACCAGGTCCTTCACGGGCCATCAGATCCAACAAGGCACTCGAAGAGGTGCCGTATTTACTGGTCACTTGCTCCAGGGCCCGCATCGCTTCCTCGGCTTCGTAAACCTGCGTCGCGGTCAGCGACTCAGGGTTACCCAGGGCGCCATAAACAAAGGAGGTCATAGACAGCAGACCGGTATTGGAGTAAGCCGGGTGCGTATGGCCAAAGCTGAAACGGCCCCATTCTGGGTGACCATAGCTGGCCCACCCTTCAGGATCGGCCGCCAGCGCCACCAGCATATCCCAGCCAATGGGCTCATCCGGCCAACCCAGCTCCTCAGCCATCGGCCGCCACATGGCGAATCCGGCTGGGACCTGGATGGTCGGCCGGCAACTTTGGCTATTAACAGGCTGGTTATGTCGCTCCCGCCAGCTTGAGTTTATCAGTTCCACCCAGGAACCATCCCCCGGACTCCAGACTGTAGGCTCGGACGAACCATCCAATAGTGCATTCATCGAAGCGCCGGAGGTGACGTGATTGGCCTGGACGACGATCTTCTTCCCGTCGGTCGTCTTGTGTTCTTCGCCATTAAATTG
>DASRZI010000370.1:0-11710 GCA_035686605.1 Candidatus Zixiibacteriota bacterium | reverse complement strand
CAGTCGGTCATGTAACGCTGGATCTTGCACCATCCAGCACCATTCCCGGAGGAACGGTTACCTTCGCGGCTCGAGCTGCCCAGGCGCTGGGCTGCCGTGTAGCTGTTCTCACTAGCGCTGCCTCCGATTTGGATCTGGATGCGATCTTTCCAGGTATGGCAACGGAGAATGTTCCCTCTCTGACAACGACAACGTTCCAGAACACCTATCGGGACAATAGACGCCAGCAGAAGATTTTCAATGTAGCAGCTCCCATTCACGGGCGTCATGTCCCATCCGCATGGGCGAGATCACCCATTGTTCACCTCGGTCCAATCGCCAACGAAATAGATTCTTCCATGGTTGGATTGTTCAGCAACAGTAGCGTTGGATTAACTCCCCAGGGTTGGTTTCGCCGTTGGGACAAGGATGGACACGTTTCCCAGGGTAACTGGCCAGATGCGTATAAGACGCTGCCACTAGCCGCGGCCGTTGTCCTAAGCAGGGAGGATCTTGGCGATCCTTCGGAGCTTGATGAGTATGTTAAACGAGCTAGACTGCTTGTGTTGACTGAGCAAGCAAGTGGATGTACGGTGTATTGTCGTGAAGAGGTACGGCATTTTCCCGTGCCACTGGTTGCCGAAGTCAATCCGACCGGTGCTGGCGACATATTCGCCGCGGCCTTCTTTATCCGTCTACACCAGACACACGGAAATCCCTGGGAGGCGGCCGAGTTTGCCAATCGTGTTGCCGCAGCATCGGTGACCCAAGAACATATTGAAGGCAAAATTCAGGCGATATCGGAGATCGCGAGAAGCGGCGGTTTTAGTTTCACGAGCTGACGAAGCCCATTAATCAAACCTGGTAGCCAACTCAACTATGACAAAGATCTATGCAATGGCCATGCAAAAAGGAGGAGTCGGCAAGACGACCAGTGTCGTAAACATGGCTGCCTTTTTGGCTGACAGGGGCTTTCGTGTTTTGGTCATCGATCTCGACCCTCAGGCAAATGCCACATCAAACCTTGGATTCAATAAGAATAAGATGATTCCATCAGTGTATGACCTTCTTCTCGAAAAAAGCACCCTTGATGGAGTCGCAATCCATCATGAAGAATCGAAGGTCAGCCTGGCGCCTTCAAATCCAGCGATGGCTGGGGCGGAAGTGGAACTGGTCAATATCTATGCGCGGGAATTCCGTCTGAAAAACGCCCTGAAGCAGGCTAACAACACCTATGACTATATTTTGATTGACTGCCCGCCAAGCCTAGGATTACTAACGGTGAATGCCCTGACGGCTGCCAAAGATGGCGTTATCGTACCGATTCAATGCGAATACCTGGCGTTGGAAGGCCTAACCCAACTATTGGATACAATTAAACTCGTTCGCCGTCACTTAAACGCCGAATTGATAGTGCGCGGTCTGATAATGACAATGTATGATAAGCGGACAAATCTGAGCCGGCAGGTGGTGGAGGAAGTACGGAAGCACTTTCCCAACAAGGTATTCCGCACCATCATCCCTAGAAATATACGCTTGAGCGAGGCGCCAAGCTATGGCTTGCCGATCAGTTTGTATGCTCCTAACTCCCCTGGAGCCATCGCTTACAAGATCTTGACAGCTGAGCTCGTTGGGGGAGATCGAGCCAAACCGACGAACAGGAATTCATACCAATGAGCAAAAGACGCGGATTAGGAAGGGGACTCAGCTCACTAATCCCCTCAGGTGAACAAGAAGAGAGGGCAGAGAGTGGTTTGCTCATGGTGCGGGCTACCAGTATTTCGCCCAACCCGCTCCAGCCGCGGACAGAAATGGATGGCGACAGCCTGGCTGAACTATCGGCATCAATTCAGGAGCACGGCCTAATACAGCCGCTGATTGTCCGCAAGGACGACCAGGGGGGGTATACACTTATTGCGGGTGAAAGACGGTGGAGAGCTGCCCAGATGGCTGGGATGGAAGATGTGCCAGTTGTCATCAAAGAGGCATCCTCACAAGAGATGTTAGAGATCGCCCTGATAGAGAACATTCAGAGAGCAGATCTCAATCCAATTGAAGAAGCCCATGCCTACCGGCAGCTTATTGACGAATTCGATCTCACCCAGGATGAGGTTTCTGGCAAGGTTGGAAAGAGCCGGTCTACGATCGCCAATACACTTCGGTTGCTCAATCTCCCATCCAGCATCCAGGCCGCTGTGCTAGGGGGCAAGATAAGCGGCGCCCATGCCAGGGCACTACTGCCCTTGAATACCGAAGAAGCGCAGACGGCTGTTATGGGAAGCATCATCAATAGGGATCTCAGCGTTCGCCAGGTTGAAGAGATCGTTAAAAAGATCAATTCGGCATCAAAACCTACCCCAAAGCCTGCAAGATCCCTTCCCCCCGAATGGAGCTTCCTCCAATCGCAATTCCGCCAATCTCTGGGAACCAGAGTCGATATTCAAAAAGGTCCAAAAGGCGGGAAGGTCGTCATTCACTTCTATTCGGACGAAGACCTTCAGAGCTTGTATGAGATCATCGTCGACGAGGAATCAAACTAGAATTCTACGACCGGTCAGATTACCGACAGCGGGGAAGGTGAGCTTAGGCGGCTGCAGTTATCCTTACGCGATACCAGGCCAAATCCGACCTCGATGCTCTGAAAGAGGCGCTCAGCGACTCAAAGATGCTGGAAATCAGCGCGCGGTTTGATGGAAAAAGGCATCCGGCGGTGTCACCTTCCGTTAATTACTCCACTATCGTAAAGACCTTCCCCTCGCTCCTGCCAAAGACCTCCGGAAAGAACTCCTGCCGGGCCGTCGCAGGAATCACCTGGTACTCGCCGGGAATAGTCGCCTGCAGGTGATAGGTAAATTGGTACGTTCCCGCCGGAAGATAGTTGCTCAAAAATAAAACCGCGTCATCGCGATATTCGATTCGATCAAAGTACCACCAACCCCAGTAACCATATCTGTAGTCACGATCCGTCCGCGTTATCGAGCCCCCAGGGGAGGATCCCGTGGTCAGAAGGCCCGGATCGATCGCCTCAGTACCTGCGGGGATGGGATCTCTTAGGATGACATAGAGTAGGTTTGATGGGACCACTATCGTCAATTCTACTCTGACCTGCTGCCCGTTATCGATAGACGTGATAGGTTCGCACACAGTTTCTTCAGGATCGCAGCCTGCATCATAGTAGGCGCGCTCCACGACTATACCCCTATTGACTGCCTCCAGATCGTTGGCGTCGATGAAGGAATCCAGATAGGTTGTGTAATACAACCGTCCATCCCCTTCGCCTCTCTGGAAATCGATGAAGTTGACCTCCTCGGGCAGCAGTTCGTCAATGGCGATGGCTAGCTCTTCATTCTCAGTAATATTGTCCCCACCGAAATGCCCTTGAGAAAGACCGCGACCGTTTACGGCGACATTGTAGTCGTAATCGACATTCAACTCATCACTGGCAGCCATCCAATCTGACAAGGCCAGAATGCTCCAGGCATTGTCTTGACCGGTTGGCCAATGATCGGCTGTGCGAGCGACCATCAACCACCTGACTGCGTTGGGTAGGAGCGGATTCTCTGGGTCAACTCGGGCCAGCGCTTCGATAATCATCGCTGTACCCCGGATATCGCTGCCCAAATTATCCCAGTCTGGTATGGCATCTTCCCAGTGGGCGCCGCTAGCGCTGAGAAGGACGCTGTTATTCAAATCGGCAATCAAGGTTGCATTGTCAACATTGCCCTGACCCAAATTCCCCTTGGCCATGAGCAGCAGTCCCTTTGCATAGGGATCGAGGAGCTCACGTCGCTCCACAAACAGATCGTCCACTTCGTTCACGCTGACCTGGTTCAATTCCGATAACACATACAAGAAGAACGCCTGGCGGTTAATTTCATAGACCTCGACCAGATCGGACGCGCTTTTGAGCTGATTTCGAAGATAGGTTGTGGCTTCGATTAGTACATTCCTTGGTACGTCAAAGCCAGCTTCGTCCGCTTTTTCCAGAGCGAGGAGTGCGTATGCGCTCAGGAAACGGTCAGACTCAATTGAATAACACCAGCCCCAACCGCCATTTGCTTTTTGCAGGTCTTCGAGTCGGCCGATGTCTTCCTGGACCAGAGACTGCAATTTATTTGTCAGATCTTCATCCTGATAGCCTGTCTGCTGCAGGGCAAAGTAGGTGGCGATATTTGACAACAGCTGATCGGTGACTGAGTGGGCGCATGCAGGTCGATCTTCAAGTCTATTAACGTAGTCCAGGGCCTCTAAAACTGCCGCCGCGAGAGATGGACTAAGATTGATCTTTACTTCTCCCTGGTTTCTATCCACTCGTGGTGGTAGAAGAATGGCTTCCACACGACGTCCTGCTTCGTCGAGGACACCGGACGTCCCGACTACATCCTCTCCAGAGAATCTAACGACAGGAAGGAGTTGATCGGGTGCAATGCCAAACGTTGGCTTGGATGCATCGTGATATCCTCCTCCATCTGCCCTAAAGGTCAGATCGGCGAAGCGAACATCATCTACCGTCACTGGCCACCGGACAACTTCTCTACCCCCAACCGGTATGTCGAATGTCTGGTCTGTCGGTCCGCTAAGCGTCAACCCTGTTGCATCTAGGCTTACTGTAACCTCTAGAGGCTCGCTGGTATTGTTATGAACAACAGCACCCAGCTGCAGCTTATCCCCGACAGTCAAGAACCGAGGAGTGATGGGACGGACCAGGAGAGGAAGTGTGGCGATGATATCAACCTGGTTTTGTCCAACCAGGGTTTCGCCACTTGTTGAATGTTCGCTGACGCCTTTTGAACTAAGCCGCCAGGTGGTTAACGAATCCGGAAGCGGAATGGAAATGGTTGCGCGCCCGTTTGCGTCGGTCGCGACTTTCGCCCTCCAATAGGCCGTGTCGGGGAAATCTTTCCGGACTTCATCTTCTTCTTCTAAGGAAAATACACCTGTAGCGCTTTCGTCAAAACCTCCTCCGCCGCCCCCCCTTCCGCCTTCCTCTATGGGGATTTCAATTTCCAGACCTTCACCTGAAATGATGAGACCTGAGCCAGTTTTGCTGCGCAGTGGCTGGCGTTCGTAGAACGAGTCCAAAATATGGGGAGCATTGTCCGCTTTCAAGGACAATACCGCCAAGTCAACCAGGGCCAGAGAGAGATTGGTCTGGACGGGATTTCCCTGGTGGTCAGTGACCACAATGTCATATTCGACGGTGTCTCCAGGTTGGTGCAAATCGCTCCCAGGGATCAGAGAAATATTCAATCCGAGATGTTCAGGCGACACGATCAATTCAGTCATGCCGATTCTCATGTCCGCAAATTGATTCGTCTCGTCGATGCCTTTGACCGCATGGACGGCAACAAACACATTCGGAGCAAATGCATCTCTGATCGGTATTTCGATAACGTCGCTGTTAGATTGAAGGGTTATCAGCTGCTGCTCGATCAGGTCGCCACGTTCGATTGTAAGCCAGGCATTTAGCGGGCCTGTGAATGGCGATTGAACAAGTATCTGGGCGGTATTTCCAGGCAGATATTCGTCTTTGTCCGCCGTCAGGTCCATTCGCCGCTCCTTGGGATCGACGCGCCAACCAACGTGACCCGAACTTGATACCCACAAGAAGGTGCTGCTATTGTTGCTGCGACCTCTGTCATCAACCGTTCTGGCTACGATGAGATAACTTCCCCCTGTGCTCGGCACCAGCCGGGCAGTGGCCTTTCCCTGGTCGTCAGTGGTCACCCGAACCTGTTCTTCCTCTGTATGGGTTACCTCCCACCGAGTATAGTAACGTCCAGTATCTGATTCGCGGATCGGTCGCCACTCTCGTCGATAGAGGGTGAGCTCAACATCCTGTCCTGGGATAGGATCCCCATCCCAGTCCACCGTAATAACATTGGCGTCCGTCCCTGTTCCGGCGGTTGTGAACCAGCGATCGGTCGACACGCCCACGTAGACATCGGAGGCATGATAGACAATCTCGGTTCGAGTTGTTACTGGGAATTCGTTCACGTCCCGGATGCTGGCCTCGACGGTAACCCTACGGCTGCCTGGAGAAACATCCTCGAGTAAATTCTCTGGCAGTTGAATGATAAACCGTCCGTCGCCATCGGTTTGACCTTCTCCGCTGGTAACAAAATTGCCGACATATGTTTCGTCACTAAAACCATCGCCGGACCCGAAATCGAAGTAGAAACCGGCGGAATCGCCGAAGTAATAATTGGGGCCGTCCCATGGAAATTGATAATCATCTTCATAGACCGTCCATTTTACCGGGAGATCGGTCGCCGCTCCACCGAAGTAGTAGCTTGCTTCTACCTTGACCTCAGCTGGATCGCCACGGACAACTTCGTCTTGATCCGGTGTTGCTGAGACCTGAAACTCTGGCTTTCTGTACTCGGCCACTGTGAATTGAAGGTATCCCTGGGTATCTTCGCTGTTGATGTTAAGACTGTAGTTCCCTAATTGTGCATCGGCAGGAATGACATATTCTCCGTTGAACTCGCCGTTCTCATCCAGAGTGGCGTTGAATCCGAAATCAACCGTTTCATATTCGATGAGAGAATAGAGCTCGATAGCTACCTGCTGGTCTGATGGCAGCGGATATCGGCCGAAATCTGTGTCCCTTACGATTCCTCTAAAGTGAACCGTGTCGCCAGGCCGGTAGATTGGCCTATCAGTATAAAGATAAGCGAAGCGATCAACCTCAGAGCTAGTTGTCGAATTCAAACCAAATTGCCAGGGATTGATTCCCTCGTCCCAATTACTACTGCCGACCCCAAAACCAGCCTCACCCGGGTTGTTGCTGATGACGGTGACCCCTGATAAGTAGCGGTCAAATGGGCTGTAAGGGATATCGGCCAATCCTTGGGAATCTGTAATGGCCGAACCAAGCACACGCCCCTCGCGATCGTACATGATTAAGTTTCTTCCGGGAGCTGGTTGCCCGGTTGCCATTTCTGTCGCCCAGACATATACCCTGCCAAACATCTCCTTCACGGTGATATTGGTATCGGCGACGATGAGAACGTTGTCGTGGTTCTGCCACCAGGAATTCTCAGATGTGACTTCTGGGGATCTCAGGGTCAGGTAGTAGACACCAGTGGGAAGGACTCCTCCATCGGCAAGACTCAGCGTGTGCACGCCGGTTTCGTCCTGTGAAGCCTCAAGATTCTCTGACCAGCTTCGGATGGGTGAACTCTCGTAAACTGGATCGTCTTCCCTCGGTGACCGTAATAAATTACCGGGCAGCCTCGCCTGCCGCAGTTCAGCTCGATAGCTAGAGAGGTTGCGATGGATCAACTCTACATCAGAGGGATAACTCGTGCTGAGTTGGCTCCATCCTAAGGGCAGGTTCAGCGAGATCATGGGCGGATAACCCGGAGTCTGAAAACTCCAGCTGTAATCTGTGCCCAGGGTGTTGCCGTAGCGATCGGCAGCCGCAGCAGGAACTGTTACCGAATAGTCGGCGTTTCGTTCAAAGTCAAAATTGATGGATAATGAAAAATCATAATCGTTGAAGTAGTAGACCACCTCCTCAGGTGTTGGAGTGATGACCACCTGGTCCTCAAGGGTATTCAGATCCATCGGTGACGAGAAAACTATACTTATTCCCCGAAGGTAGCTGCTGGCCAATTCACCGTTTACTGGCATGGTATTCAGGACCCTGGGATAGTTGACCGTACTGAAGCTGTATATTCGGTCCCGGGAAGGCGTTGCCTGACCATTTGCCGAACGAGCTGAATCTGCCACCGTCAGGAGATAATCCGTTTCAAGATCCAGCATTTGGCTGGGCACCAAGGAGACTACCCGATCGCCCTCTGCCCATTGGAACCCCGCTGGTGTATTGGGCTGTAGGGTAATGGCTGCTTCGGTACTCGGGCGGTCCATCGGCATGTTAAAGGTGATGGTTATCGGAAGCGATGGATCGACATCAACATCTTCGTTTGCTGGATCGGTACTCACAACCTCAGGACCCTGAGTCGAGAAATTCCAGGAGACGTCCCGAGCAAGAATCCCACCTGTTACATCTTCTAAACCACTCTCAATGGAAACGTGGTAGCGCGTTCCACCTGCCAACGGTTCACTTGGGACAAATCGGTAGATGCTCGTCGAGACCCATTCTCCCTCCCCTACTGCTTCTGGTTCAATGAGAAGAGGCTGGATCAAGTTGGCTTTCTGGCTGGAAGATACCAGAGGGACAACTGGTCGGTTGAACACCACCGTTAAGGCGGCATCAGTCTGCACTCTGGGCGTTCCTCCGGCTGGGATAACCTGGCTTACATCCAGATAGCCAACAGTCTGAAGCTTGAGTGCGACAGGCTCGCGTAACGGCTTGCCGTTGCGCCCAAGAGCTTTTTCGGATATCTCGACTTTGTACTCTTGGCTCCGTTCCAGCGTTTCTTTCGGCGTGAAAATCACCGTGTCAGGACGAGGCCAGCTGACAGAACCGGCGACTTCTTTCCCCTCCTCCTGAATCGTTATGGACAAAGACTCTTCTACAGAGGTCTCATCCATCGGTTGGTCGAAACGGATGGTAATAGCCCCATCAAGCAGCACCTCTTCTCCTGGAACAGGACTGCTGTATACAACCTGAGGAGGCCAATCTGCCTCAATCGCCGGTTGCTCATCCTCTTCAGGCTCAGGAACGATCTCCACTTCTGGTGTTGGGGTAGGAACATCTAACGTCGGCTCCGGCCTTACCACCTCGACGGTGGGGGTTGGTGAAGGTTCTTCATCTTTTCGACAGGCGGAGAAGATGATTATCGCCCCGAACAGAAAGACTAATCGTGTCAAGTAGCGCGAATAACTCATAGCAATACTCCCAAATTCAGTCGATCAAGGTTCATCGAGATCTACGCAAAGAAAACAGGATCAAAGGATTGACATCCTGAAACTATCCATCACTATAACAACGAATTTCGGGCGTACAAGGTTCCGTATTGTTATCGATCCCTTATCGTAATTATATCAACGTTTTGTCGGGATATTTAGCGAGCGTCTCTTAGCGCGCTCATCGAATATACGATGATTTCTGTCGTGGCAATACCAATTACCCCTGATATAATGGACCTGTCGTGAATGAAACGCACCTTTCAAACGGTTCAGATGAAGAGTGGATGCGATTTGCTTTAGAACTGGCTCAAAGAGCCTTCCGCGAGGGAGAAGTTCCTGTGGGGGCGGTCGCAATAAAGAACGGGCTGGTTATTGGGCAGGGATATAATCGTAAAGAAGCTGACAATGACCCCACCGCCCATGCTGAAATAATTGCCTTGAAGCAGGCAGCAAGCATGTTGGACAACTGGCGACTGGTCGGTGTCACCTTATACAGTACGCTTGAACCGTGCCCGATGTGCGCAGGGGCCATGATCCAAGCCCGGTTGAGCCGGCTTGTATATGGCGCAAGGGATATTCGATTTGGCGCCGACGGCAGCGTGGTGGATCTCTTGAACACCAATCAATTCAACCATATAGTCGATGTAGAAAGGGGCATTCTGGCAAGCGAATCGGCAAGCATGCTCCAGGCTTTCTTTCGAAAAATTCGGGAGTGAGCCCGGAGAAGTCAGAAGACCTTCTCGGTCCAGATTGAAGTTTCATTCAGCTAAAACACAATAGCATTGATGGAGAGGTGCCAGAGTGGTTGATCGGGGCGCTCTCGAAAAGCGTTGTGGCCTTTACGGTCACCGTGGGTTCGAATCCCACCCTCTCCGCTCCAAGGGACACCTTTATGTAGGTGTCCCTTTCTTCTTGGGTGAGCCATATTACAGTGAGCCTCCTTTTGACCTGCTACTCTGTATCTCGATAGCTCGGTCAATTCCCTTCCTATCCATTTTCCAATAGCTTCTTCGGACGCAGAGTTGATCATCATCCATTACCTAATCCGGGGTAGTCCCGGAAAGGCTCCAGGGTAGCAAAATTCTTTTTGTAAGGGCACAAGCTAGAAAACAATGGCGAGACGACGGGCGAGCACTCATTCGCAGCAGCAGAAGATCACCAGTCAACGCAATCGGGCCAGAAATCTGCACTGGTTGCGCATCGGCGGTCTGATTTTAATTGTTGCCGGAGGGCTGGCTGTCCTGGGTTTCTACAGATCGTCAACCGCGCCGAAAGTTGACGCGCCGCTCGATTTGATGGCTGCCAATATTGATGGTCCGGTGGACGCACCGGTCAGAATCGTTGAATTCGGTGATTTCGGCTGCCCGTCCTGTCGAGCCTGGCACAATTCGGGCATCAAGGAAGCGCTAAAGTCGGAGTTTGGCGAGCAGATCAGTTTTACCTTCCGCCATTTTCCGGTTATCACCCGTCAGTCACCAAAGGCAGCCGAAGCCGGCCAATGTGCATCTGAACAAAGTCGCTTTTGGGAATACCATGACTTCATCTACGAGATGACGCCAATCAATGCCCTTTCCGTCGAACAACTCAAAGGATATGCAGCTTCGATAGGGCTAGATTCCGACCAGTTCAACCAGTGTTTGGATTCTGGAAAGTATCAGAGCTACGTAGCCAGGGACCAGCAGGCGGCCTTCTCCGCAGGAGCCGCAGGAACGCCAACTTTCTTTATCAACGGGCGAATATCGTCATTCTCATACGAAGGTATGCTGTCAGCGATAGTTCAATTGCTGGGTCAATCATGAACCGGCATGCTATGATTCGCTAAAGCCTTGCTCAGTTTTGCTACATTCATGACGTGCAGCCCTCTAAACAAAACTGAAATCTATCAATCAGCCGAGAAAATTAGCTTCCGGCGCGAACCAAGGTGGAAACCAGCCTCGGAGAACACACAATACGGAGAGAGTAAATATGGGACAGCTAGAAAACTTAAGACAAGAGATCGATCATTTCATGAAACATCATCCTCAGTCGCCCCTAGGCGACGAGGGGCAGGAAGCCTTCGACGGGCTGAACTACTATGGCCTTAATCAGGACTTTATACTTGAAGTGGAAGTTGAACGATTTCCCGATGGCGAACCAATTGTCATCATGCAAACGAGCACGGGGGACCAGCAGGAATACCGCCGGTGGGGTCGTTTTTCCTTTGAGATTGAAGGTCAAAGCGCCTCCATGACGATCTACAGCGATCCCCATGGTCGAGATTTCTTCATGCCATTCAGAGATTCAACCAATGGTAATGAAACTTATGGGGCAGGTCGCTACATGGACGAGCACCGCCCTGGTTTTCGAGCTCTCACGGGCGACAAATTTGAGGTCGACTTCAATTTTGCCTACAACCCGTACTGCGCCTATAGTCCTTATTTCAGCTGTCCCCTCCCTCCCCGGGAAAACTGGGTCCAGGTGCCTATCCGAGCAGGCGAGAAGAATTTTGAGAAGCAGAACATAGACTAGTTGGATGTAGTATGAACCCTTGGGATACTAAGGACAAAAATGGATAGCAAGGCTTTGCCAATCCAAAGATAAAGTTTAGCTCCATTTGTCGATTGAGATGGCATCTCTGCTTGATAGTATTTTGCTTGATTTCCTCGCGTTCGTCTTCCACCTCCACGCTTCTATCTTAGCAGACATTATTAGAGGATAAGCAGTATTTGGACGAGGGATAGATCCCGATAGCTTGCCCATAGGTATATTTGTCAGTTATCGAAGGTCATCCTTGAAAATCCACCATCCAATACATCCCGCCGGCATCTTCGTCCCAAAAATGATCGAGAAGGAATTTAGCATCATGGTCGGCCACAGCTAGGTAGGCATCAGACCTTAGGTTCTGGTAAGCGCGAGAATACGTCCACATTAT
>DASRZI010000369.1:0-7657 GCA_035686605.1 Candidatus Zixiibacteriota bacterium | reverse complement strand
TTTTTGCCAAGAGAATTCCGTCCGCTCTTGAACGAGACACCCTGGGCATGATCTCCTGGCTCGGGAGATCATGCCCACCCTTCTCAACCGGCAGTCAGCACTATGTATATTTGACGGCGAAAAAATAACAGAGTTGTATTCTGATAATCTTGATCCGGAAGAGGCGCCGGTGAAGTTCCAGGAGCTTCAAGGCATGCTCACCAGATCTGGGCGCTATCGGTCTCCCGTCGAGGCTGAGAAGGGGTATCTGCCCTGGGTCCATGTCCCTATCGCCGTTCGTACCCGTGACAAAGTCATGGGCATCTGGTTGTTGGGACGGCGAGATCCTGATGATTTCTATCCACGAGACGATATTGAACTCCTGGAAGCACTTGCCAATCAAATCGCTCCCGTCATCGAGAATATTAGACTTTATGAGGCGCTGAAACAGCAGGCCGGACGGTTGGCGGATCAAGTTGCAGAGCGAACAGCGGAGCTCAGTGCAGAGAGAGACCGGACCCAAGCCATTCTCGATAGCGCCGGTGAGGGTATTTTCTTTGCTGATCCTGTCGGTCAGATTCTCTACATTAATCCTGCCATGGCGGAGCTATCCGGCTACCAGTCGGATGAGCTGATCGGAAAGTCGTTGGCTATTTGGAAATATGAGGATGAGTCGAGCTTAAACGAGGATCTTTGGAAGGCCGTCTACTCTGGTCAGGAATGGGGTGGCGAATTGACCCTCCGTCGAAAAGATGGGGAGTCGCGCGATGTCAGCATAACAATCGCTCCCATTCATTCCAATCCAGGCAAGTTGACCGGTTTTGTAGGTGTCCAATCAGATATAACCAAGCTGAAGGAAGTGGACAGACTCAAGTCCAGCATCATCTCCAGCGTCTCTCACGAGTTGAAAACTCCTCTGACCACTATCAAAACTTACCTTATGTTATTACAGCGTGGCAAACCGGAAAAACGCGAGACTTATCTCGGTGTCCTGGAACGAGAAGCAGACCGGCTAACTCACATCATCGAGGATCTGCTAGATCTTTCGGCTCTAGATTCCGGTAAAATCGCTTCGAAACTTGAGCCGACTAGCTCGTCTGATTTGGCTCGCCGTGTATTTGAAAGCAGCCAGGCTTTGGCCGGTTCGAAACATATCTCGTTGCGCTTGAGACTCCAGCGAAATATACCTGCGGTGGTCGCCGACGCCGGGCAGCTTGAACAGGTCCTATCCAATTTGATCGTAAACGCCTGTAATTACACCCAGAGTGGTGGCAATGTTACTTTGAAAGTGACGGTAGATAGGCTCCAGAGTGACTTGGCAGTCTGCTTCTCTATATCCGATAACGGACCAGGCATATCACCCGACGAGTTACCACATCTATTCGACCGGTTCTTCAGGGGGCAAGCCGCCCGGGACAGCAATGCCCCAGGCACTGGGCTAGGACTAACCATCTGTCAGGATATCATCGACATTCACGGAGGGGAGATATCGGTTAAGAGTCAGCTCGGCGAAGGGGCGACTTTCATGGTGAAAATCCCAGCCGCGTCCGCTGTCTTGAGCCAGCCGCGTACCTCAAACCTCGCGATTGAATCTCTCGCCGGAGACTAAGTCGCCCGAAGTCATCGCCTCAGAGTTTACGCACCACCTACTCAATTGTTGCCAAGAAAGGCAAGAATATATGGTATGCTGGGCCCATCAAAGTATATTCACCACTCTGACAGACTGAGACAGCAATCACATTGGCGCTCTCGTCACGCAGGTATTGCGATGACGGTACACACGAATCGATTGCATCCTGGTATTCATTCCCATCCCACCACCGGAGCCAAAGCTGATCTTCTCGAGTAACATATCGAATATCAAGATCGCTATACGCAATTTCTATATCCAATGGTTTCAGGAATGTGTCGATGGATCCCCATCCGGCCGCCGCATCCAAGACAAAGGCGTGCCCCACAAAAACGTCATTTCCGCTGTCCTGGCCAAGTGTCGGCGTGACCATGAGAAGCGACGTGCTGGTCACTGCACCTGCTGGGACGTCTATGATTGTCGGCAATCCTTGTACGTCATCGAACTGAAGATTGGTTGCCGTGGTCGGCCTAACAGTTGCTGTGACAGGCGCCGCGATCATGGTGAAATGTGGCAATTCCTCACCTTGCGGCAGATCAAGTGTCATTGAAGCGGGTACGAACGCTCTATCTGACATTTCAGGTGTGAATCTATACGAACCAGGAAGATAGCCGCCAACATTGAAAACTCCGTCTTCCCCAGAAAATCCGGTCCGGCCAAAGCTGCCCATCACAAAGACATCCGCCATTGGGAGGTCATTATGATCGACGATTTCCCCTTGAGCAGTAAGGTTGCCATTTACCACAAACAAGCCCCAACTCTCGCTGGCCAGGTAGGCTTCACTGAAACTCACCTCTACATCGACCTCGTTTGCGGGTGTCGCGTGATTGCCAATCTTTTCTGGCGCTTCAGGATCTGACACATCGACAATATGTACTCTGCCCTGACTATCTGACACGTAGATATAGTCGCCGACCAAGGTTAAGGAGACCGCATAGCCAACGGACGACAATCTTGAAACAAGAACTGGATTTGACGTTGCAGCAACATTGAGGACCGTTAGTCCTGCTCCCCCTTCGGCAAGGTAGGCCAGGCTGCCTTCGGCAACCACATCCCGGACATTATAATCTGTAGAATAGTGTCCGACTTCATTAATATCTGTTGGATCTGATATATCGACTAAGCTAAGACCCCCACCTGCACCTGCCACAAGCAGCGTTTCATCGACCATGTCGACCGCAATAGCCGGGCCATTTAACAGCAAACTGGATACTTCAACTGGATTCGTCGGCGACATGATGTCAACCGAGCGCACTCCAAGATCAAAGTCTGCGATAAAAGCATAATCACTCGTCAGAGAAAGATCGGATGCAAAGCCTGGCGAGTCGTAGCTGCCGATAGTTGCGAGATCATTTTTGTCGCCAACATCGATGATGTGCAATCCGCTGTAGCCGCTAACGACGTACAAAAATTCACCATCGAGTTTTAGATTCTGGCTCCCTGACTCGAGGTATTCCCAGCTTAGCAGCTCGGGAAGCGCCGGAGCTGCAATGTCAACCACCTTCACACCGGTCTCGTCACCGACAAATATCGTTTGCCCGGCCGAGACGGCTGTTCCTTTTGACGTAGCTGGGGGTTCATAACTGGCTGTGCGAGCGGGGTTGGCTGGTGACGAGACATCAACGATCTGGAGCCCGCCGGACCAATCCGCCAAATATGCCAATTGATCGGCTGTGGCGACTGAAACCGAGTGACTTTCTAGGTTTTGGACGCCGGCATCAATCGGATTCGATGGATCAGAAACATCGACGATGGCTAATCCAGCCCTGTCGGCCGCTATATAGGCGTAGTTTCCCTCAAGGGTAATAGCCTTAGCTGCTCCGGTTAGAAGCAACCCAGCTACACCAGAAGGATTCTCGGAATCACTGATATCAACTACTTGTAGACCTGCCGCACCGTCTGCCACGTAGGCCCGCTGACCTCTTACGACCACATCTGAAGCATGCCCAGGCGTGTCAAATCTGCCAGAAAGTACAGGGTGGCTGGGATCGATCATATCGACTATCTGGAGACCACCTTCGGCCACCGCGACATATGCGTAGCGTCCCGAAGAAGTAACGCCTACAGCATGGGTTGGCATGAGGACTGAGCCGATCTCAACAGGCGAAAAAGGATCAATGACGCTGATAGTTCGCAACCCTTCGACGCCGTCAGAAACATAGAGTATGTTCCCTTCTTTTGTCAGGCCTTGCGCGTATCCCGGCGTGTCGATCTGCCCAACGATAGAAGGACTGAGAGGATTTGATACATCTGCTACCCAAACGCCTGAACTACCTGCCGCTATATACACGTAGCCGCCGGCGTAAAATAGATCTTCGATCTTTGTCTTAATCAATACGTAACCAACACGCACTGGTTTGGTGGTTACATCCATTACCGCCAGCTCATTCGAAAAACCGGCAAACAGATAGTTCGTGCCCAAAAATACCGCGTTTGCAGGGCCGCCTATATGACCAATCACCTCAGTGCTAAATTCTTCGATTCGCTGCCCAGCTGGCTCAGCCTGTTGGTAGCTGCTTCCAGCCGTCACAACGGCATACACACCTGTAATAAGAGCAACCGGCAGCAGCAATATCAAGGCGATATGCTTCAATCTATAGGCCGCAAATGGACTCGTCATATGAGCTAGGTTTTCAGATTCAGATTTGTTACGGCCTATTGGTAGATGATTCATACAATAGTGTAATGCTTTATGTAAAGTATGGAATTGCTTCATATGGAATACAGACTTTCTCCACGAGCTAATGCGGTTCGCCTTCGTCTAAGATGATATCGAGACCAACATCGTTTATCAGCATTTCGGCCGAGACCGGTGCGACCCCACCTTGTTTAAGATGGACAAGAAATTCAATGTTCCCACCTGAACCCGTTATCGGTGAACGTATCAGTCCTAAAGGAGCGAAATCGTTGGCCGCTGACCAATTCAGCATGTCTTCGAGCACCTGGCGATGAACGTTGGAATCTCGAACAATTCCGCCTTTTCGAACGTTTTTACGTCCTGCTTCAAACTGTGGTTTAATTAAGGCCACAATATCGCTCTCTCGGGTGAGCCACCCTTGAACGGCGGGCAAGATCAACTTAAGTGAGATAAACGAGACATCAATCGCAACAAAGTTGACCTTCTCCGGCAGAGATTCTAGATATCTAGCATTTGTTCGTTCCATTATGATGACGCGTGAGTCCTGACGCAGTTTCCAGTCTAGCTGCCCGTATCCTACGTCAATGGCATAGACACGAGCGGCATTCCTTTGCAGCATCACGTCAGTAAAACCACCTGTGCAAGCGCCAACATCGGCGCAGACAATACCCGATATCGCAATTCCAAAGTCTTCAAGCGCTGCTTCTAATTTATATCCACCCCTGCTTACGTAAGGTGGGGGTGCGATAATCTCAATGGTGGCATCTTTAGGCACCATTTGGCCGGATTTGGTTACCGCAAGACCTTCAACCAGCACTTCCCCAGCCATGATGATGGCCTGGCTCTTGGAGCGCGATGGAGCAAGACCCCTCTCTAATAAGAGCCGGTCTAGGCGTTCCTTATGCTTGCTCACTACTATAACGCTCCGACCACTCGCTGTAGGCGTCTGTAAGCGACTTCTCCAGCGATATAATTGACAGCCAGCCGGTATCGTTATTGATCTTGGCATTACTCCCATAAATAACTGGCGTTTCCAACGACCGGTAGCGTTCAGGATCTTTGACGATTTCTACTTCGACGCCGGAGATTTCGATTAGTTTTTCGACGAGATGCAGAATGGAGATGGGGGCGCCTGAACAAATGAGGTAGGGTTCCCCAGCGATGCCGGTATCAGCCAGCAGCCGGTATGCGCGGACGATGTCGCGAACATCTGTAAAATCACGTGCGGCCTGCAGATTGCCAACTTTGAGGACCGGATCCATCTTGCCAGACTTTATCTTCGCCAGTTGACTCGCGAAATCAGGCACAACAAACCCTCTTGCCTGGCGCGGTCCAATATGATTAAAGGGCCTCGCTTCTATCACTGGCAGCGAGTACCGCTTCCAATATAGTTTCGTCAGGACTCCGGCGGTCCACTTGCTGACTGCGTAGGGATGGGAAGGGCTTGGCGGTGTCTCCTCGTTGACCGGAAGATCGGAGTCCATCAGCGAACCGTATAGTAGGGCGCTGGTTACTACGATTACTTTTGGCCTGCTTGTGACTTGGGCTGCCTCAAGGATATTTGCCGTCCCTCCCGCATTAATAGCCAGTGTCATCGCGGGATTGATCCACGACTGGGCGGGAGATGCAATTCCTCCCAGGTGATAAACTATCTCGGGCTCAACTTCTCCAAATGCCGCTTTTAGACCGTCAATATCGGATAGGTCACCGGCAACAGGGGTGAAGTTCTCATGATCCGGATAGGGTAGGTGTCCGGATGATGGATGGACAAGACCAAATACTTCGCAGCTGTCAGCGAGCAGCGATTCAGCCAGGTGAGAACCGGCAAAACCAGTTACGCCGGTTACAAAAACTCGGGTCAAATGTTCCTCCTCATTCTATGTATTATACCTTCCGGATCTGAGTCGGCATCATTCGCACCTCGACTCGCCGGGGTGTATAATTTCAGGTGTGAGAA
The DNA here is from genome assembly GCA_035686605.1 of Candidatus Zixiibacteriota bacterium. Lineage (GTDB taxonomy): Bacteria > Chloroflexota > Anaerolineae > Promineifilales > Promineifilaceae > UBA11865. Next base: position 1,453 of record DASRZI010000369.1, on the reverse strand, counting down.
GTAGACAAGACTTGAAAGCAATATATGCCGTTCTTGGCGCGCTGCAGCGCGCTTTAGGTGAACGGCTAGTAGCTCTGTACAGTTTCGGCGGCATATCGGCCTGCACTTATTGCACCTCTCATACCGGTATCAACCTCCTCGTCGTTATCAGCGACAACACCCTCATGCAGGATGTTCGGGAAGCGTTGCAGCAGGTATGGCAGCTTCATGGCGAAGAGCTTGGTCAAGTTCCCCTGGTCGCCAAACGGGCCTCTATCATTCGGCATTTGAAACTCGATCCACTCCTTGCCCATGATCTGACCACCTCTGGTGAAAAGATTTTTGGAGAGACATTGATTTCAAAACCTCCGCTGCCCGAGCCAATCGAGCTTCTGGCAAGGATCGCGAAGGAATCCCTGCACGCTTCTGCGATGCTCGCGCCAAGCATGATTTCGCAGCAGGAAGCGGCCGTCGCCATTAATAAACTACGCTGTTTATCTGGACAATATGTTGCCGAAGACTTTTCCCCATCGGATCCACCGGCGAAGATCTTTTCCGGAGTGCAGCGGTATATTGCTTACCAGATGCGGCGCCACAACAGTATCGTCTTAGATACCCCCCAACAATCGGGGGAAGCGCCAGTCCTAGAGGTGCTGTTGGCCGTATATTCCATGGACAACCGGCTGATTCTCGTGCTTCCCGACCTTCCAGCCGAGGAAATTGCGGATCGCATCATAGCCATTGACTGGAGTACCGTTGCCAGCAGAATTGCTGGTGAATATCGCGGTATGCAGCTATCCACGCCGGCACAGCTGCGTCTGATACTACAGCTTGAAGGGGCGGCTGATCACGTCATTGGAACAATAGAGCATGCATGGGGAGTGGATCTACTAGCCAATCTAGAAACAAGCCGCTGGCGTGTTCTTCGTGACCTCGCCAGGCTGCCTTCAGACATATTAATCGATACACTACCGAGATCGCTAGTCGTCTGCAGTGATAATGACCTACCGGTTTTGGTACACGATCTCCAAAACAAAATTCTCAACGTCCAGCTGCGCAACGAACTGTTTAAGAGGATGGAGTACAGTGCTTCTAACCTTCCGCCTGATCCTCTTCCAGATCGAGGGGAACCCAGCCATGTTAGAATAGAAGCGATAGCAAACCACTTGGATTGGTGGGCCGACTACTATCTAAGAGAAATGGAAGCAGCCGGACCGTATCTCGATTAGACACTTCCCCCGTGCTAAAACCTCGGTTATCAGGCAAGGAAATTCGATTTCTACCAGCCATCCAGGTCCTTGTCGTCCTTTTCATCATCACATCACTTCGACCGGCCCCCGATCTCGTCTCCTTTGGAAACGCCGAGGAAGTACTTACGACTCACCCGATATTGGGAGTGCATACGCGGCTAACTGACGAAGTCGAACCCTGGAAGATAAAACGAAGCCTGGAACTTGTACGCCAGATGGGAGCC
>DASRZI010000368.1:0-20965 GCA_035686605.1 Candidatus Zixiibacteriota bacterium | reverse complement strand
ATCCGTACCGTGTAATCCTCAGCCTCCAGAATACACTATTCCAGTTTGGGTCATGTTTGGCGCCGGCCGCGGTGGAAGTTCTGGGGGAGTAGTCGCCGCCATTCTTATCTTCCTCGGCACTTGGTTTTTCAATCTTCTAATGTTGCTTGTTCCCAACATAGATCTGATTCCTCTAGGCGCTTGCCTTTTTCTGGTTGGAATAGCGATTGTTATCGCTAGGCGCTCGTTCGGTATAGAGATGAGGATTAGTCAGGTTGGAACAGCGCCCGCCTGCACTCTTCGCTGGGCAATCAGCCGCCGTGTAAATGGCTGGAGTACTGGCTAAATGACGTCGAATAGGAACAATTACCGCAAGAGATATTCTTGAGGACCACACTAAAATCTGAAAAAAAGGTACAGGTTTTGGGGTGCACTACCGTCGGTGGAAACTATCTCGGGGATTTCAGGCATCCTGCCGGAAGTGTGGCAAGTCGGTTTGGGTCGACGATAGCGGGGTGATGTATAGCTTGCTGGGGGAGAGGTGCTCTTCAATAGCGAAAAACAAGATCGGCTCTTACCAAAGGTTACCAGTCTCTTTGGTTTGATTTCTAGATTCTAACCAAGTTGCTTCTTATCCTTCGCCCCCTTCATAGATATCTTCTCCTCCTTGGGGCGATTGTGACTCACCTCCGCCTTCATTGAAATCTCCACCTTCTTGTTGCGATTGTGATCCTCCTCCCCCTTCCGCCGGATAATCCACTGCTGCAACTGATGCAGTTACTACAGCATTCAAATGCGGTACCATAGCGTTGGCTTTCTTGAGGTTCTCTTCTTTCGATGTTTTTATTTGCTCACCCGTTTCTTTAAACGCCTTTTTAAGGGCAGGAAAATCTTTCTCGTACGCTGCTAATGTCCCGGATGGAACGTGTCTTTGCAGAATCCCTGAATGAGACTGTTTTGTTATGAGTCGTCGCACGGCACGATTTCCAACAGTCCTCTGGAGGGTCAGGATGTCGCTTGGCTGTGCCATGTTTGCAGTTAACCGAGATAGAGCCTCTGCTGGATTCTTGCCAGGTTGCTGCTCCTCCTCCCTCTTTGGTTGAACGGCCTTCGTTTCGTTGCTCTTCTCTCCATGTTTTCGGTCACCCATTTGCCGCTCCTTTGGCTTGTTCCACTCCACCAGAATAATCGTAACAGAGAGGTCTCTCACAAGTCTCACAAGGAGAAAAGAGTGGTTCCCGAGGCGATCCTTTCTAGACCGCCTGAGGGTTAATATAGTCCACACTCACATTCAATATTCGATTGTTAACGTGCGTTTGCGTCATGCGACACATCACAGGACGGGTACGCAACATCCCAGATTTCACGCACAGTACCATTAATGGGGTTTCTAGTTTTCTGGCTGATCTCTAAGACTTGAATAATCCCGGAGTCGTCTGGACTTGAAGCTTGAGTCACAGACAAACTCAGGCTCAATCAGCAATACGAATCAGTATGTTCGAACATTCCGGCAACATCCATAGCCTTTCACCCTATCCTCTAGCCGTTCCAGTTCTTCCCGTGTCATTCTATAGCTTCGTCCTCTCTGCCGTCTCTTCCTAATAATTCATCTTGACCAACAAACCATTCGCAGTAGGTCGACAGCTTTGCGTCCAAGGCTCTCAATATTAGGGCTAAGTTTGTTCTAGTTGTCACAATGGCTTGTTCAGTCATTGTAATCGCCTCCACAGTCTTCAATACCTCAGCAATCGCATAATGGGACACATTATAGAGATTCCGAGTATCGTTTCAGTCCTCCTATTTTCCGAATATAGTCCCAGCACTTCTTACACGTCACGGCTTCTGCATCCCTGGTCGCAATACTTTCAACTTCAGCTCGATGAGCAGCTTCGCGATCACGTAGATTACAGGCTACCATGCCATCTTCCGTTAAGAAGTGCAGGTCACGCTTCTCTCGATTTCGTTTTCTATCGATCGGAATAATCCTTGATAGGCTACAAAAGGGAACAAATCTTGACAATATTCACTTGCTTATATTTATCTTTAGAACATACTGAATCTGTGCAACAATAGCTTACTCTGTATCCATCAATGCAATAGCTGTTGTGTAGCCTTTCAATCGCATTCATTCTCGCATAGAAGATCAACAGCCCCCTGATTGACTTTGAAAACCGAATTGAAGAGGATAGCATTACCGCTTGATTCTATGATATCGAGCTTAGAATATGTTTGAAGCTGTCGGAAATATCCACATCCATACACCCTATTCGGATGGGACTAGTTGGCATCAGGAGATCGCAGAAGATGCGATCAAGGCTGGTCTTGATTTCATCATCGTAACCGATCACAACCTCTGGGTATCTGGCATAGAGGGTTATTACGAAAACGATCAAGGCCGGGTGCTTCTGCTCATCGGAGAAGAAGTCCATAATCCCAGGCGAGAGCCCCAAGCCAGTCATTTCCTTGCCATTGGCGCCGATAAAGAGCTCGCCCCTTTCGCCCACGATACCCAGTCTCTTATCAAAGAAACACAAGACGCCGGAGGTTCAGGCTTCCTGGCCCACCCATTTGACTTAACCGCGCCGGCGTTCAACGTGCCAAGTTTGAGTTGGCACGATTGGGGGGTAAACGGATATCAAGGCCTGGAGTTATGGAACTTCATGTCGAGCTTCAAAGGGCTTCTTACGACCCGTACCAAGGCTGTTAGAGCTGCCCTCCAACCGGACAAGTACATGACCGGCCCTTCTCCCCAACTACTGAACAAATGGGATGAGCTATTGTCACAGGGAAGTCGACTGGTGGCAATCGGGGGCAGCGATGCCCATGGCATGTCCTACTCGATGTGGCTGATCACACGGCAAATATACCCGTATGAATTTCTTTTCCGGACGGTTAACACCCATATACTGTCTTCTAGCGAGCTGACCGGTGACTATGAACACGACAAGAACCAGGTGCTAAAATCCATTTCTGCTGGTCATTGCTGGGTGGGATACGATCTTCCGGGCTCGACGACTGGCTTCCGATTTAACGTGCAGGGTCAAACGACGGGGATCATGGGCGACGAAATCACGCTTGGGATGGGAGCGACTTTACAAGTTCGAGCACCGAAGATCTGTCACATCCGGCTTATCCACCATGGCGAGGTAGTCGCCGATTGCCTGAACGATACAAACCTTACATTTATTCCGAGCGAGACTGGCCCTTACAGAGCTGAGTGCTTGCTTCAACATAAAGGTCAAGAGAGGGGCTGGATCTACAGCAATCCAATCTATCTTGTTTAAGCTACACTCCTATTGCGAAACTAAGAACTGCTCCATATACTAGGTGCAATTATGTTAAGTACTTCATTCCCAACTGACCAACCCCTCGAGCGACACAGAAGGGCAATCGTTGTCGGCGCATCATCTGGAATTGGGAGGGCGCTTGCCCAAGAACTGGCCGGGCAGGATTTTTATCTGGCCCTCGTAGCGAGACGAGAGGACCTTCTCGGCGAGATTTGCGAGCAAATCAACAGCGGAGATAGCCAAGCCCATGCAAGGTCGTACGCTCATGATGTGACACATTTCGACGAAGCCCCCACCTTATTTCAAGAGATCACACGCGAACTTGGCGGACTGGATCTGTTCCTTTATGTTGCCGGTCACCAGGAATCCATGACCTTCGACGAATACGATTTCCAAAAAGATAAGGCAATGGTGGATGTCAATTTGCTGGGTGCGATGGCCTGGTTGAGCCAGGCTGCCCTGCGATTCGAACGAGCCAAGTCGGGGCAGATTTGTGCCATATCGTCTATCGCTGGCGATCGCGGAAGACGGCTAAATCCAGGCTACAACACCAGCAAGGCTGGACTTACGACTTATTTAGAGGCCCTTAGAAATAGAGTCGCCCGGTACGGTGTTACCGTTACAACCATTAAGCCGGGTTTTGTCGATACCGACCTCCTCGTCCATGCCAAAAAGACGATGTGGGTGGTGTCACCGGAGTCAGCCGCCAAGCAAATATGGAAGGCGATCAGGCGGAAGAGACAAACGGTTTACGTGCCTGGCAGGTGGCGATATGTGATGTTCATCATTAAATATATGCCCTCATTTATATTCCGCAGAATGAGCATTTAACGAGTCCTCTGATGAGCAGCAAGGCACCCCCCACAAAGGACCAGGAACAAACTTCAGAGCAGCCATTGTTGAGTGGGGAGCACAGTCCGAAAAGCTCTGAACACCTCCTTCCTTCTGAAAGACTCGAGCGAGTGCCGGCCTGGGGAGAAGCCAGCCAGGCCATGGGATATGTGTATAGGCCGAGCACCATCGCTGAAATTCGTGAAGTTCTTGAGATCGCCCAACATGGAAATCTGACCATCGGATTGCGTGGTGCTGGCAACAGTTATGGTGACGCGGCGATCAGCGAAGGAAATATAACTCTCGACCTCCGCCGAATGAACAGAATTCTAGCCTGGGATCCGGTTGCTGGAAGAATTCAAGTCGAGCCAGGAGTTACTATTTCGCAGCTTTGGCAATACACACTAGAGGATGGATGGTGGCCGTCGGTCGTACCAGGAACCAGCAAACCAACGATCGGTGGCTGCGCGGGCATGAATATACATGGCAAGAATGCCTGGAAACAGGGAACAATCGGCGACCATATCGAAGAATTTGAGCTAATGCTGTCTTCGGGCGAGATAGTCACCTGCAGCCGTAACCAGAATGAGCGGCTGTTCTATGGGGCGATTGGCGGTTTTGGAATACTGGGGGTATTCATATCCCTGACTTTCCGGCTGACCCGGATTTATTCGGGGAATCTCCAGATTCATGCCTTGGTGAGTAAAAATCTACAGCAAATGATGGATCAGTTCGAGGAATACCTGGACGATTCGGACTACCTGGTGGGCTGGATTGATGCCCATGCTAGGGGTAATTCACTGGGGCGCGGACAAATCCACCGGGCAAATTATCTGCCGGAGGGGAGCGATCCGAATCCGCAGCAGAGCATGCGCCTCGAGAATCAGCACCAGCCAGATACGATTTTTATGGTGTTCCCTCGATCCATCATGTGGCGTTTGATGAGACCGTTCATGAACAACTTGGGGACAAGACTGGTCAATTTTGGAAAATATATGTCTTCCCGATTTACTCATGATAGTAAATTTATCCAACCCCATGTCGCGTTCCACTTTCTGCTTGATTACGTACCCGATTGGAAACGTTCCTATGGTCCCGAAGGACTTATCCAGTACCAGTGCTTTGTGCCAAAAGACGCGGCCTACGACGCCTTTACGGAGATATTGCAGCTTTGCCATAAGCGCCGACTACCCAACTACCTTTCCGTGCTTAAGCGTCATAAGGTCGATGACTTTTTGGTGAGTCACGGGGTTGATGGCTACTCATTGGCCATGGATTTTCGTATTAAACGAAAACAGAAGTCCAGGCTTGTCGAGCTGACAAAGGAGTTGGACGAGATTGTCCTCGCTGCCGGAGGACGGTTCTATCTGGCCAAAGACAGCACACTACGCCCGAAAATCGTCGAGGCGTACCTGGGAGAGCAGAGCTTAGGGGAACTACGGGCGCTCAAAGATAAATATGATCCGGAAAGAGTGTTCCAGACGAATCTATGGCGTCGTCTCTTCGCAGAGTAGACAACGGGCCGTCTTGGATGGTACAGCCCCCAGTGGATTGAGCGAAATCACCCCTCCCTCCACACAATGCCTGAGATAACTATTGTTCGTCCCGCTTGAAACTGGCGAACTTCTCCGGCAGTTCGTTTAGTCGCCGGAAGAAGTTATGCTCCCCGGTAAGAGTCTCTAGTCGAAGCCAGAGGGGCCGGCCATCATCAGCCTCGTAAGCGACTGAGATCCGTTGACCTGCCAGATTCGCTACCAGACCCCAGTAGTCCCGAGATAATTCTTCGCCTAAGCGCATCGCACCTTGATTACTCTCCTGCCTTCCCGCGACGAATTCTGAAAGCAGCACGACGTATTTCCCAGAGAGGTCATCCAGATGAAGCACCTCGGTCTCGAAGATAGCTCGTAGATAATCCTCGTTCGGAATTCGCCATACGAAGTGCAGCCGGAAACTATCTCCAACGATGTAGCTTGCTTCGGTCATATCTCCAATTTACCAGCAATCCTGCATTTTCATCGAAAAATGAGGCAAAGAAAAAGGCCGCATCCAAAATGGCAGGCGGCCTTCACTCTTGATCTTAATCGATTACGAGGCTTTACCGGATAGCCAACTCGGTATCTGGGTCGAACAAGTGCATTTGCTCCGCATCAACCACGAGGTCAACGTCATTCCCGACTGTTGGCGCCATCCTTGTATCTACAATCGAGACACAGCTATTCGAGCCTGAGTTCAGGAACAGGTGAAGTTCATGTCCCAGCAGCTCTACTACTTCAACATTGGCCGTTATGGGGGCCGCGTCAATGCTAGGAGGTGCAAATTCAGCACTGTGAATGTGTTCGGGGCGGATACCCAAGACTACTTCCTTGCCGGAATAATCACCAAAGGCTGACTTTTGTGATTCAGGTACTGGGATTCGGAAATCGCCAGTGTCGACGAAAAGACTGCCCTCTTCGGCTACCAAGGTCGAATTGAAGAAATTCATACTTGGGCTACCAATGAACCCGGCGACAAATACGTTGTTCGGCTTGTTATACAGTTTTCTCGGCGAATCTAACTGCTGAAGGACGCCATCTTGGATGACCATGATTCTGTCACCCATGGTCATAGCCTCGACCTGGTCGTGCGTTACGTAGATAAAGGTCGTCTCGAGGCGTTTGTGCAATTTGGAGATAGAGGCTCGGGCAGAAACCCTAAGTTTTGCATCAAGGTTGGATAAGGGCTCGTCCATCAAGAATACCGCAGGCTCCCTAACAATGGCCCTGCCGACCGCGACTCGCTGTCTTTGGCCGCCGGAGAGCGCCTTTGGTTTCCGGTCAAGAAGCTCGCCTAATTCAAGAATATCGGCCGCTTCATTAACTCTGCGCTCAATCTCAGCTTTTGGCGTTTTTCTCAATTTCAGACCAAAGGCCATGTTGTCATACACTGACATGTGGGGATATAGAGCATATGACTGGAAGACCATGGCAATGTCACGGTCTTTAGGTGGAACGTCATTGACGACTCGATCCCCGATGAGGATTTCGCCCTCAGTAATCTCTTCCAGACCCGCAAGCATGCGAAGACTTGTAGACTTGCCACAGCCAGAAGGTCCAACGAAAACAACAAACTCTTTATCTTCAATATCTATGGTCAGATCTCGAACGGCCGTAAAGTCTCCAAAGCGTTTGAACACGTGATCATAAGAAACGCTTGCCACTTGGCCACCTCCTTATAAATACGTCAATCGGATACTGGGAGAAGTCATAATTCATCATGAGAGTTACGATTGAATACTAACAGAATATAGCGACGGCTGAACTTTGTGTCAAGAATGATTTTAATGTCAAATTACCGTAATTGCCAAGGCAAGAATCAACAGAACTACGGCAATAGCAATGGGAACTGAGTTTGCTCTTATGGCATCACCAAAACTATCTCGCTGATCAGGAAGAGAGACCTTTGATGGAACTCGAAGCTGGCCATTGAGGGCGCTTTGGACGGTGATCACGTCATCTGGTCGATCGTCGGGATGCATCTCGAGAGCCCAGCGGACGGTCTCGGAAACTCCCGGAGATACATCGCGATTGATATCACGAAGAGGTGTGAGAGAGCCCGGATTCAGGAATCGTTCCTTAGCCTCAGGCGGCGCTTGGCTGGACAGGAGATGATAGAGCGTCGCACCCAGGGCATAGATGTCGGACCTTACATCGGTGTGTTCACTCTCGGCGCCGTATTGCTCTAGAGGCGTGTAATACGCCGTGCCACGTCCCTGAATGACGGTAATGGTCTGGGAATCGTCGGTCGCGAGCAGTTTTGCCAATCCAAAATCCACCAACTTTAAACGATTATCCGGAGTCAGTTTGATGTTGGCCGGTTTAATATCTCGATGTAAGACCGGGGGATCTTGCTTGTGGAGGTAAATTAGCGCGTCAATGAGTTGGTTGGACCAGTTCATTACTTTGTCGACGTCTAACAGTTTTTCTGCTGCTCGGCTCTCGTCGATAAGCTGCTTTAAATCTTTGCCCGGTACAAAGTCCATCACAAGGTAATCTCGCCCACGGTCGGAGAAGAAGTCAGACACTTTTGGTAGATTAGGATGGTCGAGCTGGGCCAGAAGGCTCGCTTCTCGGAGGAATTGACTTTGTTCCTGCTTTCGCATCTCTGGCGATGCAGTTGCCTCGGGCTTGACTTCTTTGATGGCGCACAAACGTCCAGGTAGTCTCAGATCTTCGGCGCGGTAGACATAGCCCATCCCGCCTTGACCCACAATGTGGGTAAGCTTGTAACGATCGCGTAAAATAGTTCCGCTATCTAGATTTATCAGCATAGGAAATTCGTTCAGCGTTTTGTGCCGATCCAATTATAATCTACTTTGTAGAATTAATAACCGTAATAGCCAGGGGGTACGGCGGAAGGTGATCTAGTCATGAACGATACAGCAGTTTTAATTGCTCGTGAAGGCCAGTTGACCGGCGAACGTTGGCAGATTGATACTAAAGAGTTTGTCATCGGGCGAGGAGCCGATTGCCAGATCATGTTGCCCGAGCGACAGGTTTCCCGTTACCACGCGAAAATTGTGAGGGAGAATGGTCGCTATATTCTCCACGACCTAGATAGTAAGAACGGTACGCACCTGAACGGTGTCCAGGTCAAAGGATCTTCCCCGATCCGGGATGGAGACGAAATCCAAATCGCCCTATGCGTAAAGCTATTATTCATCGGCACTGACGCCACCATACCCCTAACCGTCGAAGAGATAGAGCCAAAGGGAAATCTTGAGTTGGATTTTCAACAGCGAGCCGTGACTATGGGAGGTATTGTTCTCGACCCACCACTTAGTCTCGCCCAGTTTCGTCTCCTCGAAACCTTGTACAAAGTCAAGGGAGCTGTCGTCGACAGGGACTCGATCGTCGATGTTGTTTGGCCTGGAACGGGTGGTATGGGTGTTACAGAACAGGCTATCGATGCCCTTGTCCGCCGTTTACGCGACAGGTTGACCGAGATCGATGAGTACGAATATGTTGTAACAGTGCGCGGGCACGGTTTTCGACTAGATAACGAGCCCCATTAGGATTCGAGACGCGATTCAACCAGACGAGTAATCGTTTTCAGTCTATCCCGCAATTCTTCCTGTCCACGACCATCAGAATCCTCGACCAACATGTTGAGTACTTGAACTAGCTCAGGACTAATTAATTCGCTGTTTTCGTCGAGAATCCGCTGCTGTTCCTCAAAATCTTGAGTCTGAACCAGATTATTTATCATTCGGATCTCGGGTGGCGCCTTGTCTTCCATCAGGTTAGATATGATGGTCTGGATCTCCTGCAAGGTGACCGTGGTCTCGGTATCGCCTCGCTTTTCAGCTTGCTGGAGATTGACAGATAGAACATACAGAACAGTGCTATCGATCTTTGATAGATTCGCCTTTATAGCGGAAACCTTGTCGCTGGCGTCAACAATCGATTTCAGCGTTTCTTGCGCCGTCGCCAGTTCTTTCTTCGCTCTGTCCTCCATTTCCTGCTGTATGCTAAGCAGCTTCCCTCTAAGAGCCAGCAGTTCACTCGCATCTATACCGGCCTTTTGTCGCTTCTCGATACGCTCGCTAAGCAGGAGAAAGAATTGGTAGTCGAAGGCTTGTTGCCCGCTCACCACGAGTGTTGCGAGAACCGAATCATCGGATTTATTGGCCAATACATGTTTGAGGAGCAGTTCTTGTGTCAGACCACCGGATTTTTCAACATCGAGGCTAAACTCTCGAAGAACACGTTGCTGCTTCTCCAACCTTCGCCCCGCATCAGTCGCGCGGTAGAGACGGGCTTGAATATTGGTCAGCTTTAGCGATATTTCATCATTGGAGGATCCATCCGCTGCTTCCCTCATCGCCCTAAGGAGGGCGAAGAAAGACTCGTCAACCAACTCCTGATTCTCATTGATAAGGATGATGAGGTCATCCTTTTCGGCAACAATCATCTTCTGAAGTAATTCCGATTGGTCACGCTGCCTGGCGATCATCTCAGGGGTAATTCCCTCGGTCGCATATACCATCTCCATGAAGGTCTGCATGGTTAAGACCGTCTGCGGCTGCAACATGTAGCCGCGTCGATCCGACGGCGGCAGACTGTCCATAGCCTCCTGTATCATTTTGCCAATCAGTTTTTCCTGTTCCTCTAGAGGTAAACCCATCTCAAAAGGTATGTGTACCATGAACAGCTCATGAGTGGGATCGTGGTATAGAAGAGGTCCAGAAATTTGTGTAACCGCTCCACACGCCGGGCACTGGGCGACATTCAAGTAGCCCGAAATCAAGGCTTCCTTAAGTTCTGGGTTCTGACCGACGTCTACAATCTGGTAGACGTCGGCGGCATATTGAGTCTGGCAGGCAGGGCAAGTGATTTGTGTTCTCATGAGTTCTCCGGTGATGTGGATAAGGAACTAAAGCGCGCGCTCGATCGTTAGCGACTTTTGATATAGTGCTTATCTCTGGGGATGGAAAAGGTGAAGGTTGTACCTGGATCGTCGTTGCCTCTTTGATTGTTATTACTGCTAAACCAAATACTGCCCCCGTGGGCCTCGACGATTGATTTTGTCAGAAATAGACCAAGACCGGTACCTTCGGTCTTCCGGCTCATGGCATTATCAAGTCTGGCAAATTTGTTGAATATTCGGTGCTTTTCGTGGTCAGGTATCCCGATTCCCTGGTCTCGCACCGATACCGTCACATAGTCTGCATGCGAGTGTCCCGTTATGTCAACATATCCCCCGTCTGGAGAGTATTTTATTGCGTTGTTGATAAGGTTGTTCAAGACCTGCACCAGACGGCGTTCATCACCGGTAATCAATGGAAAATCGTCCGGGAAGTTGATCCTAAACTCATGATTATCGGTTTGGCTCTCGAATCGGACGGCCGTATCGTTCACCAGCGTAGAGAGAGATACATCGTCAGCTAATTCAAGTCGAAATGCTCCAGATTGGAGGCGTGATGCTTCCAACAAGTTATCTATCAATTCATTCAATCTGTCGGCTTCTTCTTCTATAACCGAAGCGGACTCATCTAGAAGACCTGGCGACCACTGGGCATCTTTTCTGCGAAGTGTTCCGGCATAGCCCTTGATGATAGATACTGGGGTTTTTAGTTCATGACTCACGATGGAGATAAAGGTCTTTTGCAGTTCTTCCTCTTGCCGGTACCGGGTCAGGTCCCTCACGTTGGCAATGATGTTGGTCATTGCCCCTCGGCCGCTTAGCAGCGGTGAATAGGTTATACCCAGACTTGTAATTTCACTGTCGGGTCGTTTCAGATCACCCTCTACATACAGATGAGCAGCTCCAGGCAAAGGCCAACCATTGGCAATTGCCGTTTCTAGGGACAATTCAGTTCGCAGTTTGTCCCAAAGAATGACGTCGCGATGGTCACGACCAATCACTTCTTCACGGGACCAACCTGTCATTCTGCTCAACGGAGGATTAACTCTATCAATCCGCAATTGCCTATCGAGAATCATGATTCCGTCGGCGCTTTGCTCGAGGATTGCGTCCAACCTCTGTTTCTCGTCGATGACTTCCTGGTATAGCCTCGCGTTTTTAACGGCGATTGCTGCCTGGTCTGCAAAGCTCTGAAGGAGATTCGATGCGTCGCTGCTAATCCTGTAGGTGCCTGCCTGGAAGACATAGATCATCCCAATTAGAGCATCTCCACTCAGCATTGGAAGACGCAGCACCTGGGTCACGCCGATGTCCGCCGCCTTGGCGACGCGCTGCATCCTTCGTGTCAACTCTGGAATGGCTTCCTGTTCTTTACCTGCCTCAAAAGGCAAGCCCGATAGCAGCGGAGCAAATCGTTCAAAATGGTCGCGCTGGAGGCCGTAAATGGCCGCTATACGAAAAACACTGTCGGCCGGATCGGCCAATACAATCGCTCCGGCTCGCCCCGAAATGAAATCGACCGAGGCCTGGACGATGATTCGAAGAACGTCGCTCAGATCCAATTCTGAGGTCAGCGCCCTGCTGATGGAGAGCAGGTACTCCCTTTGGCGAACTCTGTAGTCGACTAGCATAACCCGTTGATTTTAGCATAGCCCAGGGAGCACGACGAACCATTGATGGACCCATATCCCTGGCATCGCCACCATGGGTTCGGGATTGTCGACCAATCCTTCACTGGGCACGGTCCTAGGTGCAGATTGGTCATAGAGCAGCCAGGATAACGAGCCGTACGTAATCAATTGGCAGACTGCCGGCAGATCAGATATGGTCTCTCCGGGCCGCCTTGAAAAATTGGTGCTCCCCACCCAATTGATTGTCGAGGGATCTAAAGCATCTATAGTTCTACGGTTGAGGGATCTATGCCGGCGGCCTTTAGCTGCTTGAGATAAGCCGAACGCGCTTTGGCATTCTGGATGCGGGCTTTGCGAATATCCTCTGGACCTAAGTCGACGGATATCTCCACATACTCTGGAGGGGGTATATTCGCAGGGATCTCAGGTGCGGTCTCCACTGCCGCGGCGGGCGGCGATTGGGGCTCGACTGGTTCCGCAGGTGACGGAACCGCTGCAGCGCCTTGCGGTTGACCGCCTGCAGCTTTGAAGGCTTTCATCGCCGCGGACTTGGCCTTGGCATTGGTAATACGCGCCTTTCGGATCTCCGCAGACTCCATATCGTCAGTTATCTCGATGACATCATAGTCAATGCCGGCTACTGGTTCCCCGACTACCGGATCCCCGCCGGTACCGGCAGCTGGGATAGCGCTCGCTGCCAAAGGAGCGGGTGCTTCTTGGACGGCAGCAGGTTGGGCTGGTGCTGCGGTCCCGGCCGAAGGTTGGGATTTTCCTTGCGCTTTAACCGCGGCTGATTTTGCTTTCGCATTGGCAATGCGTGCCTTGCGAATCTCCGCCGGCGCCATTTCATCCGTGACTTCGATAAATGGATAGTCCACTCCAGGGACCAGGTCACCAGCGTCTTTTGTTGGAGGCGCTGTCTGAGTAGGTGCTAAAGTCGGTTGAGCTGCCACTGCTGCCGTGGCAGTACCACCTAGCAAGCCCTGCCAGGTATGGTGCTGGGCTATCTTCACGGCAGTCACCGGATCGATGGATACACCGTCCGAAGCGGTGGGTTGATCATCCCCACCATAACTTCCAATGGAAACATTTGCGCTTCTCGGCAGACTCGCCGCTCGTTTTGCGGCAATCAACTTTGCTTCTTTCAATTGCTCATCTGTGTCTGAATCCACCGTGATATTGTGCCCAGCAGTAAGAGCCTGGTTGTAACGACCTTGGTCCACCGCCATTGCATATTGTTCTTTGCGAACGGCATTGCTCAGGTGGAAGAAGATAAAGGCAATCGTGGCCCCAATGATAACTGTGGCAGCAATGATAAGACTCGTAATTATTACGATATTCATAAGGGGGTTCCTCTAACTGACATTTGGACCGTCATTTTACAAAGTGCGCGCTGAATCTCAAGCAGCAAAAACAGTTAGTATTAGTCCAACAAAACAGCTCAGGTTGGGCACCTGAGCCGGAGTGGAAATGCCGAAGGTGGGACTCGAACCCACATGAGCATAAGCTCACTACGCCCTGAACGTAGCGCGTCTACCTGTTTCGCCACTTCGGCTGATTTCTGAGGCATTTTACCAATGCCCGACCAAATGTCAATCAGTGCTGCAGATTCATTCCGCCCAGTGAGGAATTTGCTGTGAAGCCATACAGATCTAGTGTCATAACCCCACCTCAAACGGCTAAAACAACTTCTTCGCCTCCTGGGCCAGTCGTTTTACTTCTTCAAGGCCTGGCGGTGGAGATGATGAATAGACCTTGGCGCTCTGCCAGCTAACCTCGCGGTTGCTCTGAAGACGGTCCAATTCAACCCACAAATCTTTGTTGCTGATCGGCTTACCATCCCGTTTATGCCACTCTCTCTCCCTCCATCCCTGGATCCATCGAGTGGCTCCTTGGAAGAGATAATCGGAGGCTGTGATTACTTGAACGGCTTTACTTTTAGGAATAGTGCGAATACCGGCGATGGCGGCGGTAAGCTCCATTCGGTTGTTTGTCGTATTTTCAACGGCGCCGCTGAACTGTTCCGTATCATCACCACGCTCGAGCACGAAAGCCCACGTTCCTTGTCCGGGGCTACCTTTGCAGGTTCCCTTGACAAAAATCCGGGCGACATTGTCCGGCAGTGGAGCGATATAAGCGCTTTCATTTCTCGCTTTTCTGGCGAGGGCATCAGCTCGCCGGTTTAGCGGGTCGGTACCATGTCCTTTAACCCAGTTCCATTCAATTTCGTGGTCTTTGACCAGTGCATTTAGGATCTGCCACAAGTCGGCGTTTGCTACTGGCTGACCCTTTCGCATCCAGCCGCTAGACTCCCAGTTGTTAATCCACGTGGTTATACCTTGTCGCAGGTACTCGGAATCTGTGTGGAAATCAATCTCAGAAGGACGGTTGAGCGCCTTTAAAGCGGCAATTGCCGCCTGAAGCTCCATTCGATTATTGGTAGTATGGGCTTCGCTTCCGGTGATAATCTTTTCCTTCCCTCCAGCGCGCAATATTGCCGCCCAGCCACCTGCACCTGGATTTGGATCGGCTCCACCGTCGGTATAAATCGTAACTTTCATCTGGATAGCGAAGGAACAAAAAACTCTCGGATAATCACTTTGATTTCTGCTGAAAGCCTCAATTAGAACCTATATGCTCGCGTTTTTAGCCGCGATCATCTCGTCGATGCGCGTGAACTTGATCCGGGGTCTTCCGACTGCCTCCCCTCTCGCCTTCTCCATCTCATCGAGGCGCTGCCAATCGGCAAAGGAGAAGTAATCAGGTTGACGGTCTTGTATGAAGGACTCCAGAGATTGTTCATCAGGCATGGATGGAGTCAAGACCTTACCGGCATCTAAATCTTTTATCATTTTCTCTACTGTATCCACTGAATCAGGCTTATTCGTGCCGATTACCCCAGATGGACCTCTCTTGATCCAGCCCGCCGTATATTCCCCTAGGACAGGATTCTTTGATTCTGCCTCGACCACACGCCCGGCTTCATTGTAGATAACTCCCCAGCTATCGTTGTATGGGACCCCTTCGATCGGCACACCGCGATAACCAATCGATCTAAATACCAAACCAACTGGCAGATCCTCATATTCATCTACCGGTCTTGGTCGAAGCGTTCCCGCAGGGGTCGTGTACAATTCGTTTCTGACTAACCTCATCGACTCCAGGCGGTCATCCTCATCACCAAATAGTTCGATAGGAGATACCAGAAATCGTAAATGAAGCCTACGATTTTTTCCGACAGGCTCACGCGAGCAAAAAGTCTGAAGAATTTCTACTTTCCGTTCTGTCCCTCTGTCCGCTTTGGCCATTGCTGCCTGGCTAAGATCGTCAAGTTCGGCCTCCGACGACAATACAATGACGTCCGCATCCTGCAACTCTCCTAGCTCTTTCAGCTCTGGAGGAGTAAAGGCGCCCTGGGCTGGCCCGCGTCGACCAAGCATATACACGTCCTTCACTGCGCTCTCGCTTAACGCCTCCAAGGCATGATCTGCGATATCACTCTCGAGAAGTTCTTCCCGGGTACGGCATAATATCCTGGCTACGTCGACAGCCACGTTTCCGATACCTATGACAGCCACCGCTTCCTGAGATAAATCGAATTCGTAATCCCTGAAATCCGGGTGCCCGTTATACCAGGCTACGAATTCAGTCGCTGCGTGACTTCCCTTTAAATCAATACCTGGAATATTCAGGTTTCTGTCCGTCTGCGCGCCGGTTGTGTAGACGATTTGGTGGTAATAACGTCGTAGGTCTTCTACCGTAATATCCGAGCCCAATTCGACGTTGCCAAAGAATCTAAAACCCGGTTTGGCGGCTATACGGTCAAATACTTTTGTAACTGACTTTATCTTCTGATGATCTGGGGCAACCCCATTCCGAACAAGACCATAAGGGGTTGGTAATCTGTCAAATAGATCGACTTTCGTAACCAGTTCCTTTTTCTTGAACAGGTGCTCCGCTACATAGAAACCAGCTGGACCAGCTCCGATGATCGCGACGCGCAAGGGCTGTGATTCGGAACCAATATGCGACATTTGATTCTCCTAATGGTGCAAAGAATGACGACAAATCAATCTTCTTTCGCCATAAGTTGTGTCTCTAGAGTATCAATCTCTCCCTTGTATTCGTCACGTTGAGCTTTGAGAATATCCCCTATCGAGACGATTCCGACGAGACGTCCTTCACTGCGAATTGGGAGGTGACGAAAACGCTTCTCCGTCATGATATGGGCGACTACGAGGACGTCATCTTCAGGCAGTCCAATAACGACTTCTGTAGTCATCACCTCGTTGACGGGAAGCGTGCTGACATCTCGACGTTTAACGGCTGAGCGAATGATGTCTCTCTCGGAGATAATACCAATCAACTCCCCCGATTCATCTTCCACAATAAGCGCACCAATGTTGTGCTCCGCCATCATCTCTATCGCTTCCTGGATTTTCGCCTGGTGACCGATAGAGATTACGCCCCCGCCTTTTTTCGACAAAATGCTGCTAATCTTCATAAATATTCCTCCGAGTAATAAACCAACAGCGAGCCGGCGGAGCACAATTCATTCAGTTGATGCTAAATTTCGGTAGATGTCAAATATCTACCGAAATTACAGAGCTGCCTAATATCTGTTTTCTATCGAGGGATCACCGACGATAGTGTGTTACAGGCTGGGCATCCGCCGCCTGGACGGATAATAGCATAACCTGCCTGAGGATCGCCACTTGGATCGTAGTAAGTGAAGTCAACGTTAAACACGATGAGCATCCTCACTCGACCTTGCTGATTTGACAGACTAACGGCTTCGGCGAGCCACTGAGCATGTTGGCCAACGGTAGTCCCAGAAGCCCAGCCAAAGTTGGCTGGTAATGCTCCGAAATCTTCGCCGGATAGATATCCGAGCTCAGTGAAGCACAGGGGCCTGCTTCCGCCAAAGGCGCCATAGTAAACATTCACAGTCGGCTGGTAATACCAACTGTAGTGGCTTCCTCCTGGATGTCCCGAGGATACGGTCGGAGAAGTCGCTCCAGCATTGTGATGGATACCAACGCAATCCATGTAATTTGCGGCGCCGGCGGCAGCCATACCATTTACGTATCGATCGTCCGCCCAGGCATTGTGACCATTATCAAATCCAGTTGGCGCCAGCGCCCCACTGATAACCATCACATTGGGATTTGCTCCCTTGATAGCGTTATAGGCAGGGGCCAACATATTGTTTACATAAGATCCCGGATTGATCTGACCGGCTGGCCATTCGAAGTCAATATTCATCTCATTCCATATTTCGATGGCATCTGGTGAATCAGCCCCTTGAGAAGCCAGACCACGCAGGAACTCGGTAAAGGCGCCAAAGTTAATACTGTCAGCAGCTGGGTAGGTATTTGAGCCGGCAACGCTGAGGAGCACTTTCATCCCGTTCGCATGAGCATCACGAACGCGTCCTGCCGGACCTGCCGGATCGTCCCCTGGTCCCCACTTATGCTGGATTTTAACCCATGTCATGCCGATGTCGCGCATCAAACCTGGATTCGCGAAGCTTTGGGTCTGTCCACCAACTTCAAATCCACTGTTGCTCGACGGAGGCGCCACCGGTGGAGGTGGGCCTGTCGGGGGTGGCGCCGGCGGTGGGCTTCCACCAGATCCACCGGGTATGATTAACACCTGTCCGGCATATATGTAATTGGGATTTGCAATACCATTCGCCTGGGCAATGGCGGCAACCGTCGTATTGAATTGAAAGGCGATCCCGGAAAGCGTATCACCTAGTTGGACTGTATATGTCCCAGTTGTTGGCGGTGGTGCTGGCGAGGTTGGCGGCTGCGGATCTGTTGGCGGCGCGCCTCCTGTCGGAATAATTAGCGTATCCCCAGCAAAGATCCAGTTGGGATTAACGATATTATTTGCCGCGGCTATTGCCGCTACCGTCGTATTGAACTGGGCAGCGATACTCGAGAGAGTATCGCCTGGTTGGATTACGTACGAAGTCTGTGCGTACGCAGTCGAAACCACTATCAAGGAAATAAGGCAAAGTAGAACTCCCCAAAACACTAAACGCGACCTATTCATGACTTCCTCCAGGTACTTCTATAGGCTGATCATGCTCGTGGTGAAGCTAGACATAATGCTTCAAACCTAATTATATGCAACTCCTATCAAAGGACAAGCATTACTCTAGTTTCCCCCTGGGTTTTCATCGAAACGGAAATACTCATGGCTCAGTTACACAAGTTGGAGGTACTAAGAAGGGATTTGGACATCCGAATGAGTCGATTTGAAGGGAAGGACGTCTCCCCATTTTTGAACTAAGGCCGCTATGGAGATCTATAGGCGTGTCAACCAAGTATAAGGTATGCTAGGATTGACTTGATTGCTGGCGATATGAAGTTCAATTAGGAAGAAATGGATATCAAAGACTCAATTATGGCGACTATCGGCAATACCCCACTGGTCAGACTAAACTCAGTGACGGACGATCTCGCTTGTACCATTCTGGCAAAAGTGGAATTCTTCAATCCTGGTGGCTCGGTAAAAGATCGAATCGGGCCTGATATCATTGCTGACGCTGAGCAGAGTGGAAGACTGAAACCAGGAGGTACCATCGTAGAGGCCACTTCTGGCAACACAGGAGTCGGACTTGCGATCGGCGCTGCGCTGAAAGGTTACCGCTGTATTTTTGTCATGCCCGACAAGATGTCACAAGAGAAGATATTGCTGTTGAGAGCGTTCGGAGCCAGGGTGGTCGTGACTCCAACAGCCGTTGAGCCAGATGACCCACGAAGCTACTACTCAGTCGCCCACAGGTTGGTGAAGGAAACACCCAATGCGGTCCTAGCCAATCAATACCATAACCCGGTCAATATCCAGAGTCATTATCAGACAACAGGACCTGAGATCTGGGATCAGACGGATGGCAAAGTTACTCACTTCGTGGCTGGTATGGGAACGGGCGGCACGATAACCGGTGTCGGCCGTTACCTGAAGGAGCAGAATCCGGGGATCCAAATCGTCGGCGTTGATCCGATCGGTTCGATCTTATTCGACCTGCACCGGGGAGAGACCAATACCATAGCGGAGAGTTATAAGGTAGAGGGTATCGGCGAGGATTTCCTGCCCGGCACAACTGATCTATCTGTAATTGACGAAGTTATTCAAGTTGGAGATCGAGACAGCTTCCTGGTGACCCGCCGCCTTGTGCGGGAGGAAGGGATATTCTGCGGTGGTTCCTCGGGATCGGCCGTTTGGGGGGCATTGAGTTACGCAGACAAGCATAATCTTTCCAACGAACACATGGTGGTGGTTCTGCTGCCCGATACCGGTTCTAGATATTTGAGTAAACTCTTTGACGATGACTGGATGCGCGAACATGGCTTTCTTGAAAGATCATGGGTCGATTCGAGTGCATCAGACATTCAAAAAACAAAGGGCGACCTGGAATTGGTCACCGCCAATCCTGATGACCTGATCACCGACGTTGTTTCATTGTTAAAACGCCACGATGTCTCTCAGGTGCCGGTTGTTCACAAAGATGGCTCTCTCAAAGGGATCGTCACCGAAGTAGCCCTCCTCAATTACATGCTCAGGAGCGATCGCCAGCATCTGACCGAGGAAACCATCGATGCGCTGGTTGATTCCAGCGTGCCGATGGTTGGTCCAGATGCACCGCTTGAAACGCTTTTGGGGATCTTCGCCAATAACAGTGTGGTCTTGCTTTCTGATGGGAGAAAGCTGGAAGGAATCCTCACCAAGATTGATATTCTGGACTTCCTCTCGAGCCAAGTTCAATAGGAAGGCCCAGTTCATACAGGAATTGATTAACAATGAACAATCTGCTTGGGAAGACAGTAGAGGTAGTAGAAGAGGCTGGTCAAGCCATCATGTCCTATTACAGAGACTTGTATTCGGTGACCGAGAAATCGCCAGATAATCCACTCACTGACGCAGACATGGCGGCAGACGCCTTGTTGAAACAACGGCTCACTGCCTTATTACCGGAAGCAGGCTGGTTAAGCGAAGAAACAGCGGATACACCCGAGAGACTTGAGAAAAGGTTCTGCTGGGTGGTTGATCCTCTCGATGGCACGAAAGAATTTGTTTTGGGAATACCGGAGTTTACTGTCTCAGTGGCTCTAGTCGAGAACGGCCTTCCAATTCTGGGAGTCATTCTGAATCCAGCGACCGGCGAGCTTTTCAGCGGTTCGCGTGGTGAAGCGTCCGAGTTCAACGGCACAAGATCTAAGACAAGCCAGGCGACTAACCTGTTCGGTGCTCGTGTTGATGCGAGTCGAAGCGAACGAGCAAGGGGTGAGTTTGAACCATTCGAGGGAATCGCCAACGTTCTGACCATGGGAAGCATCGCCTATAAATTGGCCAGGGTGTCGGCTGGAATAGCTGATGCAACTTGGAGCCGCGGACCTAAGAACGAATGGGATATCTGCGCTGGAGTGTTTCTGGTTCAGGAATCGGGTGGTTGCTGCGTCGATTTAGACGGTCAGCCCATAACTTTCAACCGTCTCTACCCAAAGGTCAATGGCATAATCGCCGACAACAATCTGCTCCATGATGAGATCTTGAAAGCTTTGTCACCTCACCGTTCGACGGCTCGGGTTGATTAGTTTGAAGCTTCGCACATACATAGCTTCGCACATAGAGAATTCCCTCTCTATAGTTCCCGGGTGAGCTGTCTCTGGTGAGCTGACTTCGGTGAGCTGACTTCGGTGAGCTGACTTCGGTGAGCTGACTTCGGTGAGCTGACTTCGGTGAGCTGACTTCGGTGAGCTGACTTCGGTGAGCTGACTCTGGCGAGTGGACTCAATTGGACTACAGATTCCGGACTGCTCCGGC
>DASRZI010000367.1:0-4136 GCA_035686605.1 Candidatus Zixiibacteriota bacterium | reverse complement strand
ACGCGCCAGATGTGGATGGAGACGAGTAGGGTGATGAGTAAAGGCAGCAGGGCGATATGCAACGTATAGAAACGAATGATGGAGTTCTGCCCTACCTCTCCTCCTCCCAATAGGATCTCGCGCATGACCGGCCCTGCTCCTGGGGCATACCCGGCGATATTCGTACCTACAGTTATAGCCCAATAGGAAAGCTGATCCCAAGGAAGAAGGTAGCCAGTAAAGCTAGCCCCAAGGGTCAGCAACAGTAAGAAGACGCCAATGACCCAGTTAAACTCCCGCGGTGGTTTGTAGGCACCGGTGTATAATACACGGGCCATGTGTAGAACAGCCACCAGAACCATTGCATGTGCAGACCAGCGGTGCATATTGCGAGTGAATTGCCCCAAAGGCACTGACAATTGAATCTCTTTCATCGTCGTATAGGCGCGCTCAATCGAAGGCACGTAGTAGAACATTAGGAGAACGCCAGTAAACACCAGTGCCCCGAACAAGACGATGGCCATAATCCCTAATCCAAAGGAGTACGACCATTTCAGGCTCTTTCTGCTGACCTTGACTGGGTGCAAGTGAAAGAAAACATTGCTGGTCATGGTTAGCGAACGATCGAGCGGGTTGTCGGGCCAACCATGCCGGAATATGGACCGCCATAGCCGCGAGTGAGTTAGGCGTCCAAAACGCGGGCGAGTTGTCATACAGTACTCCTTCAGGCAAACCTGGTGCTATCAGATGGAAAAGGAGGTTTACCCATCTGATAGCAATCAGGTCCGGAAAAGTGGTGTGCCAGGATCTATTATCTATTCCGTAGGCAGCGTCTGGACATATGCGGCCAAATCGGCGATGTCCTCGATGGACCAACCCAAGGCGAACCCGGTTGGCATTGGCGAGTCCGGCTGACCAAAGGAGGCTTTATGGAAGAACTCCCACGGGTTGCCAGCACCCACCGTGCCCACATATTCTGGATCGTCGGCATCGCCGAAATTGATCTTCGTACCATCTACGCCATGACAGGAGTTACAAGTGCCATCGAACAATTCTTTGCCGAGGGCCGGGTCACCATTAACTGATTTATCCTCATTAATGAAGCCCGAGATGTCGATCATTTCCTGCTGCAGGAAGGTAACCAATGCGTTCATAGCAAAGTCGTCCATCCCGGAAGAGAAATCATGATCGGCATTGTTGGTCCCATTCAACCAGGCCACGAGATCGTCAGCTGACATGGAAGCCGAATCGAAAACGCCAGCAAAGCCGGTGAAATGCGAGCCGGAGCCGTATGCCCCGTCGGCGCCCATATAATCCCAGCCATGGCATTCCTTACACCGCCAGGTGTCAGCGCCGCCACGCTCGTTGGTCGTTTGCGAAGCCCACAGTGGATGATCCTCTTCAGGTGCATCCAAACCAAGGACGGCCCACCACTTATCGTACAACTGACCTCCACCGCTCAATGCCGGATCCTCGCTGAAGGTTTGGGCGTAAGCCAGGACATCGGCAACATCTTGGTCGGACCAGGCGCTGGCGATGCTGGAGGGCATTGGCCATCCGGGTTGGCCGAAGCGAACCTTATGGATAAATTCCCAGGGGTTACCAGGAGCCAAGTGACCCAAGAACTCGGGGTCGTCGATCGCGCTAAAGTTGATAGCATTGCCAGCGGGGCCGTGACAGGCAACGCAGACGTTTCCATACCGAATAGCTCCACTCGCCGCATCGCCGACTGATGCTTCGTCTGTGTCAACCAGCTCATCAGTGTCGACAAGCGTCTGGGAGATGAATAGCGCCAAATCGGTCAGATCCTGCTCTGGCATAACGCTGGAGAAGTCGTGATCTGAATTAGTACTGCCCTGCATTGCAGCCAATATCTCAGTAGGCGAGTTATCCTGGCTATCGAAGACACCGGTGAAACCGGTGAAATGGGAGCCAGAGCCATATGCGCCATCGGCTCCTTTATAGTCCCAACCATGGCATTCTTTGCAGCGCCATGTATCGGAGCCACTCCGTTCATTGGTTGATTGGGTGGCCCACAGAGGATGATCACCTTCTGGAGCGCCAGAGGAAGACTCGTGATCATCATGTTCATGATCATCTCCCTCTTCTTCTGCCGCAACCGCCCACCATTTATCATAAAGCAGGCCGCCACGCACAGGATTTCCCTCTAAGGCAGGTTCCGCCGGGGAAGCCGGCTCTTCTGCCTGATCAGGTATCTCTGTTGCAGGAGGTGGTGTCTCTTCTGCTTCCTCTGCAGGTTCATCAGAAGAACAGCTAATCATCACGAGGCTAAAAAGCATTAGAACTGTGCATGTTAACAGAAGTCGTATCGTAAAGTGTTTGTTCATAACGGTACCTCTCCTAGCTCATAAAAATCGGGGCCATTTTTACGAATATGACAATAAGACGGCGATAAAATCTTCCTGGCTCCTCCATGTATCAGAACATCATGAGGAGATAGTGGGGAGAGAGCATCCTCGATTTCAGAGCACGCTTTCAAATGGATAGATTAATTTCCTCAAATTTGACCTCCTCAGTAAAACGAAAGGATTCCATTCTCACAGCTTCTGTTGGGCAGCGAGCGGCACATAAACCGCAACGAATACAGCGCGTAGGATCCAGCAGCATGGCGCTGGCCTTGCTCCACTCCATCGTTTGGCGCCCTATTATCGCGGTGACTCCTTCATCCGCCTGTAGACTTGAAAGAGGCACTAACTTCAAGCAATCCATCGGACAAACGTCTACGCAGCCGTTGCACAAGATGCAAAGCTCACCATCGAAAACGGGATTAAGCGTACATATCAGACAACGGCTACCTTGTTCGCGGCCTGTTTCTTCGTCAAAGCCTTCTTCTACCAGGGAGACGCCGATGCGCCGTTCTACTGGCACAGCTGATGGCTGGCGGCGGGGCCAGCGCAGATAGTCCCTCATTGGCCCGAGCCGTGGATATTCTCGTTTGGAAAGAGGGGTGAAGAATCCTTTGCGGACCAGGCGAGGCTGGAGCTGTTGCAAGTAAGAATGAATGCTTCGGGCAGCAAGCTGACCATCGGCCACAGCGTTGATAATGAGTCGTGGACCAAACGCAATGTCGCCACCGGCATACACGCCTTCTGCCGTCGTTGCAAGAGTTTCCTTTTCTACCTGTATTGTTCCAATTCTGGTGATCTCAAGCCCATCATTTGGCTCCACCCACCCCAAATCTCCTGACTGTCCAATTGCCACAATCACGCTGTCGCATTCCCAGATTGTCTCGGAACCTGGCTCTAATTGGGGATTGAAGCGACCATGCTCGTCAAAGGTCCGGAGCACGTTCAGTGTTTGCACACCAGTAGCTCTACCATCGCTGCCAACAATTCGTGTCGGTGCGACGCTGTTGTTGATGACGACACCCTCTTCCTCCGCTTCCATGATCTCGATCGGATCGGCCAGCATTTCATTCCGGCTTTCAACTACCAGGCATCGAACTTCCTGGGTAGATCCGAGGCGAACGGCCGTACGAGCAACATCCAGAGCCACCTCCAAATCGCCTCCCGACTGAGCGGGCTGGCCTAAACGAGCGGCCGTGCGAGCCACGTCCATGGCCACATTGCCACCGCCTACGACAAGAACCCTCTTTCCCAGGTCGAGATTGTAGCCACCGAGATTGACGTTTATAAGAAAATCGACAGCCCGCAGCACGTCATCAAACTCCTCCCCTTCAACGTTGAGCATTCGGCTGTTATAGGAGCCGATAGCGATGAAGACGGAATCGTAGTCACGGCGTAAATCGGCCAACGAGAAATCATCACCTAGAGACTGGCCAAGTCGCATCTTAGGTCCCAGAGCCAGGATGGCTTGGATCTCCAGATCGATTAATTCACGAGGTAAACGATATTCGGGCACACCTAGTCGAAGCATCCCTCCGGCTACCGAAGCAGCGTCAAAGATGGTGACCTCGTGACCTAACAGCGCCAAATCATGGGCGCAAGAGAGCCCGGCTGGTCCTGAGCCAACAATGGCAACGTGCTTGCCGGTCTTGTCCCCACGCTGCCGGGCGGCGTTCAAGCCACTTCGACTGGTTGGAAAAATCGTATTTCCCAGGTTATAGGCATCTGTTCGGCCAACGTAACCAGGCCATGATGGAGGATGTCTAGCCTCACCAGATTCACCCATATAGA
>DASRZI010000366.1:0-46759 GCA_035686605.1 Candidatus Zixiibacteriota bacterium | reverse complement strand
TCCTGGAACTTCACCGGCGCCTCTTCCGGATCAAGATTATCAGAATACAACTTTGTTATTTTTTCGCCGTCAAATGTAAATAGTGCTGACTGCCGGATGAGAAGGGTGGGCATGATCTCCCGAGCCAGGAGATCGACCAGGGTGTCTCGTTCAAGAGCGGACGGAATTCTCTTGGCAAAAACCCTAAGGATATCATCAGGATCGTGCTCAGTCCCATATGCCATCCTGCTTACAATCTTTTGGAAACGACCTTGCAGTGGAGGTGCTGCCAGGATAAAGAGGATGGACGCAAATAAGAGGTAAATAGTTCTGGCCTGAGGTGTCGAAATCCATTGTTCTGCAAATAGGAGAACGATGATGAAAACGGTGGGGTAGATCAGAATAAAGCTGTAAAGGGTTAAGGCACGGCTGGCTCGAAACTCCAATGCGCCGAGCTGATGTTTATAGATGGCGTAAATGTAGAAAAACGGAAGTATCGGTATTGCGATAGTAGAAATGAAGAGAGCTAGAGTGCTCGCTGCGGAACTTCCAACAACCTGAGGGAGAATAACCGCCGCGATTCCAGGTCCAAAAGCCAGCGCGATGCCGAGCAGCATCAATCTGGCTGCGATTTTCTCAGATGGTGGAGCGACCTTTTTGATAATCCGGTGGAGGATTAATCCGACGCTAACCAGCGTAGCCAGTAGGAGACCGGTTGGTGGCGCGTTGCTTGGTACGGCTTGAAATAGTTCTAGAAACGAAAGAAAAAAGGCGGATATGTAGATAGCCGGAAGCATGATACGACCAAGCCTCCGGAACGTCGGACTTGGAACCGTCAGGTGAAGATGGACAAAGACGGGTACCATTAACCAAGCTACGGCTCCCAAAACGATTCTTGACGAGCCGATACGCCAGGCGGAAAGGGCGCCAGCCAACACCCAAATGGCTGTCAGATACATAAAAGCAACCAGGAGACGCCATCTAGTGTCTCTGGGCTGTAGAAAGAGTAAAACGATTGTGCCGGCAGCCCAGAACGGGAAAAACCAGAATGTTGATAACAGCCTCGTCAACGTCCAATTTAACGATGGAGCCGGCATTAGTATCTCGGTTACTCTCCCGTCCACGGTAATGATGTCCGGAACCGTATCACCTGGAGCATATCCAGCGAAGGGGATAGTTTTTCGATCAGCTTGGTATTCTTCAAAGCTGAGGTCGCCGACCTGAACCAAGATATCATCAATCGACAGGTCTGGCTGCTGGGAGTCGTTAATCTGCCAGCCCTTAGAGGTCGAAGTAAAAGTTACCCCCGGATAGGGAGTGAAAAACAGGAAACTAACGACGAAATAGACATAGAAAGCAAGCAGGGCGATCGACACCAATACGTACAGCCAGTCGGATGTACCGAATCGCTTCCGAAAGACCCGGGTCATGATGTCTCGCCCTCTGTTGGAAATAGTGAGACAGAATCTGTCCGGAGAGTGGAAAGATTGATATCAACTCCGCCGAGAGCCAATAATTCTGACAATGTTTTTCCGTAATCATTGAGTATCTTGACTATCGGTGCCGGGGCAGGAAGTGCTAGGGTTTCAAGCAGACTCCAGGCATTCTGGTATCTCTGCACAAGGTGATAAGCGGCATAACTCACGGCGCCAGACTTGATCAGCAGCTCTTGAGCGCGGAGCAGCGCGGCCTCTTTTGAAGCTACCACTTCTGGCAACAATGCGAGAAATTCCTCGCGTTGCTCATATTCAGCCTCAAGGCCATAGATGATGAGTAAGTTATTTCCCTGTCTATACCAATCTGGATTCGCCGGTTTTGAGAAGGCATCCTCGAGGTCGTCTTCAATCTGGATGATTTCGCCTATGAGAACTCCAAAATCATGGAAGCCATCGACGGCTTCTTGAGATGCGTTGGCAAGGATGGCTCCCAAGGCGTAACAGGTTCCGTAGAAAGGGGTGCTCTTTGCTGAAACCACAGCCCAGTAATTCTCCTCCCCAGGCAGGCTCTGGTTGTCGAAATGTTGGCCAAAGGCAGTGGCGAGCGCCGCTCTGGCGAGGACGCTGACGGCTGCAGCTTTTTGGTCGGATTCAATCGGGGCTTCGTCTATCAGCCTAAACGCTGCCGACTGGAAGGCGAGGGCGAGATTAGCCGCTTCACCGGGTCCTCTGCGCATGTGCTCACCGCGCGGATCCTCGTCGAGCAGGTCGTCCGCCAGCATGATACTGATCTGCAAACATGCAACGGCCGCAGCGGCTGGAATGGCATCTGTGGCTTTTCCCCCGGCGGCCTGGCAAGCCAAAATTGGCAGCTGCCAATCTGGATGAGGCGCTCCCCCAGCTCTATCAAAAACATCAGCCAGATCTGACCAGGCCGTTACCTCAGCCAAATTCTGGACGAGACTCTTAATATCCTCGCTAGTAACTATTACCGGCAATGTTTACCTGCTCCGCTCATGCCGAGCTTACCTGGGAGCTCGGCACTAATTCGACGCGATAAGCTGCTCAAACACTGTCCACTCAGTAGGGCCGATTGCAGAAAGCCCTTTCGGCGTATAGTGGCGTGCTTAAATCGCCCGTACCAGGCAGACAGTACCCTAGTAATAGCCTAAGCTAACTCGAGTCTAGTCGCAAGCAGGTCTTAAGTACTATTCGGTTGGAAAAAAAATCAGCTGGCCGGTGGTTACCAGGACCATCCTGACCATGAACCCAGTGGACGAGCGCCTTTAACGATCGTTGTGAGTTCTTCCGAATCGTCGATGGTTCCCAAGCGGAGGATGGCATCCAGCAAGCCTTCTTGCTTGTCAGATTCCACTATTCGTTGGAACGCCTCAATGCGTATCGGACTTTTCATTAGATTTTCTCCTCTATTCCATTCGTCTGCGAATCCCACAGAATAACGACGATAACCTGTGGAACCGGTCGAATTATTTGGGCAAACCGTGAATCAGCTAGCCCAACCAATAAACCGCATTAAGAGCACTGCTCAGTTCTCATCACCCAAGTGGTTTAACAGCCTCCTGGGCTAGATAGGATCAGGATCAGACTATTTGTCGATATGCTCAAGGTGCTCTTCCAGCAACAAAACCTCCAAGTAATCTTCGACGAGATGGCTACTCGAGTATCTTCTGCTGTTTCTTGAGAATACCGGAACATGATTGTTCCTGATGGGGGTTACGCTGCAACATACTTGAGGAAATACCATGCAAGGCAGTTAATGGCTTACACCGCTTTCCAAGCGCCTATAAAAGTATGCGGCAACACAACGCCAAGATCCAGTCCCATTTACTACGCAAGGAACCTTCCTCGCCATCTCATGGATGGCTTCAAATCCCTCGCTTCAAGCGTCTCAATGTACAAATAAGACGCCCGGAGTTTGACGCTACTAAAGTCAAAACTCCACAACTCTTGGCAATCAGTCCATATCGCCAAGAGTGGCTAGTAGTACAAACCCATCCCCAGGAATAACTGACTTCCTAAGCCTAGGTTGATCGCTTGCGCCACCAATCGACCATGACCATAGTACTAGGACTATAGTACTGGGTCTTACCTAATTGGTCAATAGCAGATCATTACATAATCTGGGGAGACGGTTGCGGATTTATCGTTTTCTTAACGCGAAAAAGTAGACAACCTTCCACATTTCATGATGAGGGTACTTCTGGTATTATTATGTAAATTCGGTCTGTTTCGTTTCCTAGTCACAACATGATCAAGATCTGGTCAGATACAAGAATGGTCTCTCGTTAGAACATCGCAAGGCGAGTTTAATTGAGTGACCACAGGAAACCTTTTACCGCTGCTTCTACTCGACCGATACCAATCCTACAGATAACTGTGAACATTTACCCGAAGATTGTCTTTCCATTCCTTGCCAGAGTTGATGCTGAGCGAGCCCACGACCAAACGCTCCATCTCTTGGAGTTTGGACAAAAAACGCGCATAGGGCGTTTTGTTCTTCGCCTCATTGCTGGAACGGTTCCGAGGAAGGAAACCCTAATTTGTGGTCTTTCCTTTCGGAATGCGATAGGCGTGGCAGCAGGTTTTGACAAGAATGCTCGGGTTGTTCCTGGTCTGGCGGCGTTGGGATTCGGGCATGTGGAAGTAGGCACCCTCACGCCAAAACCCCAGCTGGGCAACCCGAAGCCCAGAATCTTTAGACTTCGATCGGATGAAGCGCTGATCAATCGAATGGGATTTCCGAATGATGGCTCGTCAGGAGTCGTTAAAAGATTGAAGCGATATTCGGAAGAAGATAGCAGCCTGGTCATAGGAGTGAGCATCGGTAAACAGAAGGAGACTCCAATCTCCGATGCGGTCCAAGATTACTTGGAGATAATGCAGGAAATCTACCCGTATACAGACTACCTGGCCGTCAATATCAGTTCGCCAAATACGCCGGATTTGAGGGATTTACACCATCCAACTTACCTTGATGAATTGCTAGCTTCGTTAACATCTGAGAGCGAGGAGATTGCGACCACCCACGGGATCTGCCGGCGACCACTATTTGTAAAAATATCTCCAGATCTGACCTGGGAGGAGTTGGACTCGGTGCTAGAACTATCGACAAAACATAACGTTGATGGCCTCATTGCGACGAACACCACGATTGAGCGTGATGACTTGGTCGATTCAAAGGCCAGAGAATCAGGCGGATTAAGCGGCCGTCCCTTGGCAAAGAGGAGTAATGAGATAATCGCTTACATCAGCCGGCGAATGAATGGGACCCTCCCAATAATTGGCGTGGGCGGCATCTTCACTTCCAGTGACGTCCAAGCGAAGATCGATGCTGGCGCTTCTTTGGTTCAGGTTTATACGGGCCTGGTCTACGAGGGTCCTGGGATTGCCGGTCGAATACTCAGGGATCTACACCGTGTCTAGAGAGGCTCGGTTTTCAGCCAATGCGACCTTGGGTATAATCCATATGGAATGCACGATATGCAGAGAAAGATGCGCGTCTATCCAGAGAACGGACTCGATTGAATGGTAGCAATCGTGGATCAACTGACAGCAGCTGTCACCGGCCGAGTTCAGGGGGTGTCATTCAGGTATTACACTCGAAGGGAAGCGGTAAACCTAGGATTGACCGGTTGGGTTAGAAACGAACGTGATGGAAGCGTACTCGTCGTCGCCGAAGGTGATTCGAGTCAATTGGAGAAATTGCTGACTTACCTACATGCTGGTCCACCATCTGCCAAGGTTGAACAAGTTTTGGCAGAGTGGTCAGAAGGTCCAGCTGAGTATAGAGACTTCGAGATACGCTGGCTATGAACGGTCGTCGTGCTCGTCTCGCCTGGCTTCTTCTCCTTGGTGGCTTTTCGCTATGTGTTGGCATTACCATCGCCGTTCCAATTGCTGTCGGACGGTTTATTCAGAGTTCCACTCGATCCTTGACCGTTGAAGTGCAGGCGAATCAAGGCACGGTCGGCTTGGTGCTGGGTGATAACGAAACAGGAGCCCTATTTGCTGGTGATCCTGCGCAAACTCTGAATCCCAATGGCTCCATTATAACCAATGCGACCGATCAAGCATTACTTCTCGTTTCCACACCAGATGGAGACCAACTGATGGCCCGGGCCCAGATATATGGCAATACAACCATTGCGGTGGAAAGAGCTGCAGCTCCCCGGTTTTCATCTAGCTCTTCTGTCAACACCCTTAATATTGTATTGACTGGGGGACGGCTGCTTCTTACTATCCCCCGGCTTGAGGAGATATCTCTGAATGTTGGAATCGAATTTCCACAAGGCAAAACGATCATTCAAGAGCCGGGCTTGTATTCGATACTGGCAACTAACTCTGAAACTCAATTTGCCGTTCTTCAGGGAGAAGCCGAAGTTGTAACTGAAGACGATCAACTCACACTGAGTCTCGACCAGAGGGCGATAATACCGACGGGCAGCGGCATGGTTGGCCCGCTGGACTCTGAGAGAAACATAGTGACAAACGGCGACTTCGTCAACGGATTTGATGAATGGGTTGTAATTACACCAAATTTGGAACTGCCTGACCAGCCAACGGTCGAGATAAAGATAGATAACCTGGACGGCGAACCAATCTTGAACTTCCGCAGATTAGGGATTGGACATGCCGACAGCGGCATCAGACAAATCGTTGACCAGGATGTCACTGATTTTGATGATCTCCGCCTCGCTCTAAGCATGAGGATAAGCGAACAAAGCCTCGGCGTATGCGGAGAACAAGGCAGCGAATGTCCGCTTTTTGTACGTATCGATTACGAAGATGTTAATGGCGTGGATCAAACCTGGCTTCAAGGATTCTATGCTCAGGGAACAACCGGTCAAAATACGCCGGATGTCTGCGTTGCCTGCCCACCTCCATTGAACGAACACTATCGGATCCCATTCGGGCAGCTAGGCTTCTACGAATCCGATAATCTATTGGAGAAGCTTGGCCTTCAAGGCATCCTACCTCGACGGATAAAATCCCTCACCTTAATCGCTTCGGGACATACATTTGACACCGAGGTGGTTGATGTTGCTCTCCTGGCTAACGAATGAGCGTAATCCAAGCCCAGTCCCTCTAAATCCCCATCTGCTCAGTCGAATCCTAGCCCGCGTTCCTTCAAGGAAACAAATCGTTGGCGTCCGATAATGACGTGATCAAGAACGTCTATGTCCAGCAGTTTTCCTGCTTTCACGATCTGACCGGTTACACTAATGTCCTCGGGAGATGGAGCCGGATCTCCTGACGGGTGGTTATGGGCGATGATGATAGCGGCGGCATTCTCTTTTATCGCGGCACGAAAAAGCTCTCCCACGCGAAGTACTGAGGTGTTCAAGCTGCCAATATAGATAGTTGGTATTGAGAGAACGTGGTTGCGCGTATCCAGAAGGACTAGACGTAGGTGCTCTTGCTCCAAAAATTCCATTTCGGTCATTAACAGGTTGGCTGCGTCCGCTGGGGATGAAACCTTTGGTCGCTCGGTAGGAGTTGAGGATATTAATCTGCGGCCTAATTCAAGACTTGCCTTGATTTCAACCGCCTTGGCTTGTCCTATACCTTTTACCTCGGTCAATTCCGCTATAGATGCCCGAGCCAGGCCAGGTAATCCGCCAAAATGGGCCAGTGTCCGCTCGGCAAGTCTCAATACGTTCTCTCCACCCACGCCGGTACGTATCACGATGGCAAGGAGCTCTGTTACAGATAGCGATCGCTCTCCAACTTGAACCAATCTTTCCCGGGGGCGATCAGATACTGCAAGGTCACGGATCATGGGTGTGTATTGGGGGACCCTTTCGTCTTCCATCAACCTTATTCACTTTTTCATCGAATCTCGATGAGATTATCGGGTGGTATTTCTAAGGCGCCTGCCCCAAGACGTTGCTTATCAGTACAACAAGCTCATCCCATTCTTCCGGCAGTAAATGCAAGCTCACGCCACCCATATCCACGTGATACATGTATCCGAACTGCTCTTCTTCGCTGCGCCATGCGATCATATTTTCAGTTTCGGCTAAGATATTTTCTTCTTCCATCATTTCTTTGAGAAACCTCCTGGCTAAGTGAAGATCGAATCATTGGTGACAGATTTAGCTCCAACCAGGACTTGAATCGTATTGGTCAGAGGGTCCGAGTTCAATCGCTTGAAAAACCCCCTTGTTCAAAGGGAGGGAGATCCAGCAGTTTTTTGTAAAGGTAAAGTAGCACCAGTTTTGCGCTGGCAAGCAGCGGAGCTGCCAGTAAGATGCCAAACACTCCTGCGACGCTTGCGCCAATGAGCGCTCCTACAAACACGATAAGAGGATGCAGATTTAGGCTTTTTCCGATGATCCGTGGAACTAAGACAGCATTTTCTACTCGCTGTATCAATGCATACAGGGCTATAACGATCACTGCATACCAGAACGGACCAACAATCGATCCAAGCCAACTGGCATCGCTCTGAAACAGAGCTACCAGGAGCGCAGGGAAAGCCGCCAAGATTGGCCCGATATTAGGGATGAATTCAAGGACTCCGGCTATGAGGGCGAGAGTCAGGGCGTTGGGTAGACCGATTATGAGGGCGGTGAATAGTGTTACCAAAAAGATTACGAAACCGAGGATTAGCTGTCCTCTTAGGAAAGCGTTCCAGACGCCACTTATCTCGCGTCCGAGACGCCCAATATCGGCCTGATAGGCTGAGGGAGTCATTTGGATAATCGTATGCCAGAATGATTCGTGATCCTTCACGATGTAGAAAGAGACTATTACGACAATCGCCAACCAACCTAAGGTAGAAAGGGTTCTTGTTGCAAGACTGCCAAACAAACTGAAACCCTGGGGACCGACTGCCCTAATGATTTCAATCAGATTGGCTCCAAGATCTTGGCTGATGTCTCCGAAAGGGATGTTAGACAGAGCATCCGCAAGACCCAAGCGAGCAAGAGGCTCATTAATATACCCACCAAGCTCCTGAATATATTCTGGTGTATTGGCTATAAGATTGTTCGTCTGGGCGATAAGCTGCGGGATTGTAATTGCCAGGATGGCGATCAAGATGATGATGATGAGAAGATAGACAATAGCGATTGCGAGATTATTGGATAATCCAGCACGTTTTCGTAGAAACGCCACTGCAGGCAGGATTATGTAGGCAATTACAATCGAGAGTATGATGGGAATGAGGAAGGATCGAATCCTAAAAACGGCCAAAAAAGAAAGAACCAGGAGTATGACAACAACTATCCGCTTCGTGCTTGCACGCCAACGGGGAGAGATAGCTACAGGATTGCTTGACCTGGGGGGTGACTCCTGTGAATCGACTGTGGCAGGATCTTCCTTCATAAGGACTCGCGACTTGTTGATTTGGCCAGGCGTTTAAGGTTACTATAACCGGATTAATCAGGCAATGAAAGCCCAAAGGTCTGTAAACAAAAAAGACCCTGGCTTATAGCAAGCCAGGGTATTCAATCTTAAAAAAACTATGTTATCGTCGCTGTCCGCGACGACCACCACCGCCTCGGCGATCACCACCACCACGTCCGCCACTGCGAACAGAATCCTTGGAAATCGCTTCCTCTAGCGACCAATCTTCCAGGACCGCCTGCCGTGATAGTCTAATCTTTCCACTATCGCGGTCGACCGCGGTAATCATTACCATCACCTGGTCACCTAAACTGACGGCATCCTCGACTCGTTCTAGCCTCTCTGAAGATAGCTGGGAAATGTGAACCAAACCGTCAACACCAGGTGTGAATTCGACGAAAGCACCAAAATCGGTGATTCGGACGACCTTACCAGTGAAGATCTGTCCCAATTCCGGTTCTTTCGTAATCGTCTTTATCCACTCGATCGCCTGGGCAGCGCCCTCACCTTCGACGCCTGCCACATAGATTGTGCCATCTTCTTGGATATCTACCGAGACATCGAATTCTTCTTCGATACTCCGGATGGTAGCTCCACCTTTACCAATAACGGCACCGATCTTGTCAGGACTAACTTTAACGCTTAGCATCTTCGGAGCCCATTTGCTGAGTTCCTCGCGAGGTTCAGGAATCATCTCGGTCATGTTGTCGAGAATGTGGAGCCGCCCGGTTCGAGCCTGGGCAAGCGCTTCTGAAAGGATCTCCATGGACAGCCCTTCAGTCTTTATATCCATTTGCATGGCGGTGATTCCTTCCGTCGTTCCAGCGACCTTGAAATCCATGTCGCCGAGATGGTCTTCCATCCCTTGGATATCGCTCAGGATGGCATACTTATCTTCATCTATAACCAGGCCCATGGCCACACCAGCCACATGATTTTTCATAGGAACACCACAGTCCATAAGGGCAAGACTTGATGCACAGATGCTGGCCTGGCTGGTACTACCATTTGAAGACAATACCTCCGATACGACTCGAATGGCATATGGGAATTCTTCTTCCGACGGAATCATTGGTCTCAGCGCGGTCTCTGCGAGGGCGCCATGTCCGATTTCGCGACGTTTTGGTCCACGCAAGAACCACGTTTCCCCGGTTGAGAAAGGTGGGAAGTTGTAGTGATGCATAAAGCGTCTTGAATCCATGGGAAACAAGCCGTCAAGCTTCTGAGCCTCTCGCAAGGTACCGAGGGCTACAATCGAGAGGACTTGAGTCTGACCTCGCCTAAACAGGCCTGATCCATGGGCTCTTGGGCTAATGGTTGTCTCTGAAGACAGTTCGCGAATGTCGCCGTATGCGCGGCCATCAGGTCGGATTCCATCAACCAGTATTCTGCTCCGAATCTCTTCCTTTAGAATGCTGCCGAATATATCTCGGACTTCTTTCGGATCAATGGACTCATCTTCTTCAGTAAACGTGCCGACAATATCATCACGCAATGCATTTGCTGCCTCGTTCCGGGCATTCCGATCCTGGTGCTCGACAACGATTTGCTTAACCCTATCGCCAACTCGTTCGCGAACGTCGGCATCTAGTGCTTCGTCGATCTTGGCTATAGTAATTTCCCTGGTTTCTTTGCCAACAGAATCACGCATCTCAATTTGCAGATCGATAAGCGGCTGCATGGCCTCGTGACCAAATGCCAGGGCATCAATCATCTTTTCTTCGGATAATTCGTTGGCTCCCGCTTCAACCATGATCATCGCGGATCGTGTTCCAGCTAACCTCAAATCTAGCGAACTTTCTTCCATCTGCTCGATCGTCGGATTGGCGACAAACTCTCCATCAATCAGGCCAACTCTGATAGCAGCAATCGGACCGTTCCAAGGAATGTCCGATACTATCAAAGCCGCACTAGCCGCATTAACAGCCATAATATCAAGATGATGGCTGCTATCAGAGGAAAGAGTAGTAATAACTATCTGAACCTCATTGCGCATCCCTTTCGGAAAAAGAGGCCGAAGTGGGCGGTCGGTCAGGCGACAAACCAAAATCGCATCGGTAGTAGGTCGGCCTTCCCGGCGGAAAAAACCACCCGGAATCTTTCCGGCTGCGTACATCTTTTCCTCGTAATCAACGCTCAAGGGAAAGAAATCAAGACCCTCGCGGGTATGTTGTGACATTGTCGCAGTCGCCAGCAATACGCTATCGCCGATTCTAATCGTAACAGCGCCACCGGCCTGCTCAGCCAGCTTTCCGGTGCCTATCGTAATCTCGTGTTCACCGACCGTCGTGGTGAAAGTATGCTCTTCTAACATTATCTATTTATCCTCCAAATTAGTGCTACCAACACAATTCGTCAAAAAGCCCGATTAGAGTTTAAAGCTCGACCAGAGCTTATAGCTCGACCGGAGCAATCTTGAATGCCATGCAGCAAGTTGCCTGTCATTCAGGCACCGCTGTGCAGCCAAAGAAAGTCTTTGGCCCGGCTGGTATGCAGCTTAATTCAAACTTAGGGGTTTGGAGGATTTAGGGACTGGGAAATAGCTCGCATTCGATGGAGGTTCGCTCACTCCATGCGGGTCAATTCCCAATTCCTAAAATCACACTCCTCACCCAATCCAATATCGATTATCACGCAAGACAACTATACCTGCGCGAGAATATATTCATTAGCGACGTAATCCGAGTCGCTCAAGAATTGCTCGGTAGCGTCCAGGATCAGTCTTCCGAAGGTAAGCCAACAGACGACGTCGTTTCCCGACGAGTACAATCAGACCACGGCGAGAACTCTCGTCGTGTTTATGTGCGCCTAGATGTCCTTGAAGCTGCTTAATTCGTCTGTCGAATATCGCAATCTGGACTTCAGGCGACCCCGTATCTCCCGGGTGTGTAGCAAATTCTTCAATTATTTCGGACTTCTCTGCCATTGAGAGAGGCATTGTAAATTCTCCTTTAGTTATATTCGCCGGATAGGCGTCGTGCCGATTACGTCGCTCTATCTAGCAACACAGTATTATATCGGACGTATAGTCTTGGCGCCAACTGAACGAGAAAGGTCGGCTTAACTTGAGAGATAATCCAGGCCATGAACATCTCTCCCTAATCTGATGCATCGCAGCCGCTTTGTTGAATGGAGTATCGAGCTGCAAGCGGCCTGATTCGTGATGAAATGCTTGATAACTCGCTTCCGTGCATCTACCTATTCATTTGATTCTGAGCTGATAGCCGTTGATACTAACTTGGTCTGTCTACGCTAATGGCGCCGCGGTAGTTATAATATCGGTGTTGTTCGCCTTTGGATGGTCGTCGCTAAACTGAGGGCAGCAGATCCAACTTCAGTGGCTTCTTGATGGCAGATTATGTGTGTCCATCTTGAGAACGTGCATCGTGCATTACGTTTATTTAAGGTAGACTCTCCGGAGACTAATCGTTCACATCCATCCAGACATTCTCAGCCGATATTTGGTGGCAGCCATCTTTCGCCACCGACCATTCGCCAATATTCGCTAGATCGGACCAAAGAAACGTGCGCCGAGCAACACTGATCTACAATCCCCTGGCAGGAACGCTTAACCTCGATCCAATGGCCGAAGTGGTCGCTGTTTATTGGCGAGACAGGGGCTGGTTTGTTGATATCCAGCCAACGAAATATGCGGGACACGGTCGAATTCTGGCAAACAATGCCGCCACGGCTGGGGCTGAGCTAGTTCTTGCCGCGGGAGGAGATGGAACGCTTGGTGAAATTGCGGGTGGATTGGCTGATACTGAGACCATCATGGCCCCGCTGCCCGCCGGAACTGGTAATTCCTTCGCCAAAGAGCTGATGCTCAGCAACAGAGGCGGATTACTTCGCAGGAATACACTCCTTAGGGCGTGCGAGAAATTAGCTGAAGGTCGTGTCCAGAAGATCGATCTCGGTTGTTATGATGAGAGCGAGCATTGGCTGCTCTGGGCAAGCGTAGGCATCGACAGCTATGTTGTTTCGCACATAGAGCCGCGGTCGCGATTCGCCAGAAGGCTAGGGAGTGTTGGATATCTCGGATTGGGTACACCGCATTTGTCACGATTTCCCGGGATGAATGCGACTGTCACGGTCGATGATCAAGTTTTCGAAGACGAGTATCTCATGGTAGTTATC
Organism: Candidatus Zixiibacteriota bacterium; assembly: GCA_035686605.1. Taxonomy (GTDB): domain Bacteria; phylum Chloroflexota; class Anaerolineae; order Promineifilales; family Promineifilaceae; genus UBA11865. Next base: position 33,836 of record DASRZI010000366.1, on the reverse strand, counting down.
AGCAACTGCCGCCGTTATGCCGGAGGAAAATTTCTCCTCAGCCCAAAAGCCTCTCTCGACGATGGCTTGCTGGAAGTATGGCTCTTCAAAGGTCGATCTGGATGGGGGATCTACCGTTATATGGTATTGATGGCCTCGGGACGGCATCTGAACCACCCTGACACGCAAATGATTACCGGCCGAAATATCGTGGTTGAAACCAATCCTATCATGCCATTTCATCGCGATGGCGATCCTGCGGGAAGCGTCCCCCTCCATTGCTGGGTAAAGCCGGGCGCTCTCCGGCTGCTAGTTCCCCAGAATGTGTCCGAAAGCCTGTTTTCTCGGCCCGGTATAGATTTCCCTTAGCAGTCAGCTCCGGGTTTGACGACCGTGACTTCGCACAGGCACACATGGATAACAACCCTGGGAGACTCCTAGCCAGGTCATCGCGCAAATCAAACAGCTTGCCTCACGGTCTATTTTTACATAAACTCACGCAAGTGGATAGGATTGACTTTCGTTCTGACACTGTCACATGGCCGACGCCATCGATGCGTCGTGCTATGGCAAAGGCGTCGCTGGGTGACGACGTCTATGGGGAGGACCCGACCGTTAACCAGCTCGAAGCACTGGCAGCTGAAAAAACGGGCACTGAGGCTGGGTTATTTGTTTCCAGCGGGACCATGGGGAATATCGCAGCCATCCTTAGCCACGCAAATCGTGGCGATGAAGCAATCCTCGGTATCGACTCCCATGTGATGACGTCGGAGGGAGGCGGCATGTCTGTTTTGGGCGGAATCATGCCTAAACCTGTAGCAACAGATCGCAAAGGCATGATATCCAGAGTAGAACTTGCTTCTGCAATTAGCCCCGACGATCCGCATTTCCCTAGAACCAAGCTGATCGTCGTCGAAAACACATATGGAAGCAAGAATGGATATCCGCTTCCTCCCCAATATTTCGAACAAGTAGCATCGGTCGCAAAAGAGAATGGTCTATCAGTCCACATGGACGGCGCCCGCCTATTCAACGCCGCAGTTGCCCAGAGTGTTGATGTAAAAGAAATAACCGGGCATATCGACTCGGTTTCGTTTTGCCTGAGTAAAGGCTTGTGCGCTCCCGTCGGATCGGTGCTGTGTGGATCAAAGCCATTCATAGACAAGGCGAGGCGAATGCGAAAGGTGCTGGGAGGCGGGATGCGACAGGCAGGAATATTGGCAGCCGCCGGCATTGTCGCCCTTGAGGAGATGGTCGACCGGCTGGCGATAGACCACGCCAATGCTCAGACACTTGCCGACGGATTGAGCGAGATACCAGGCATAGAGCTCGAACGGGAGCTGATCAAAACAAACATCGTGTTCTTCGATCTCGATCCGCGTCTTATTGTCGACGCTGACCATCTGGTGAAGACACTTCGCGACAGGTATGGTATTTGGCTGGGCGTTGATGGGGCAACAAGAATCCGCGCAGTCACCCATTATTGGGTTGGGGACGCCGAAGTTAATCTTCTATTGAATAAGCTTCGAGAACTAGTGCAGTTTTAAGCAAACATGTCCAGCATCATTGGTTCAGTGATTTCTCACTACAGGCTCGACGCCGTGTTGGGAGAAGGCGGCATGGGAACTGTCTACCAGGCCTATGACCTGAACCTGGAGCGAGACGTTAGCTTAAAAGCGATGCATGCCCACTTCGCTAGGCAGCCCGAGTTTCGTGTCCGGCTTGAGCAAGAAGCCAAAGTCGCCGCCAGGCTTGATCACCCGTCCATCGTCAGAATCCTCGATTTCGGACAGCATGATGAGATCCTCTTTATTGCTATGGAATACATTGGCGGTGGAAGCCTACGAGAGCGCTTGAGCCATATTCAATCTGAAGGAGCGTATTTGCCGCTAGAGCAGAGTTTTCACCTCTGTGCTCAAATCGCCAGCGCTCTGGATTATGCTCATTCGAATGGCGTCATTCATCGCGATGTCAAGCCAAGTAATATTCTCCTTAAACGCATTAATCGGGCCGATGATTCTGGCGGTGTCGAAATTCGAGCTGTCTTGACGGATTTTGGCCTTGTGAAACTGCTTGAAGGAGATTCAATGACCAAGGTTGGCACCACGATGGGAACGCCAACTTATATGTCTCCAGAGCAATGCGAAGGTTCTCCGCTAGATGGGCGTAGCGATTTGTATTCGCTTGGGGTTGTCTTATACGAACTGGTCACCAATCAGCTGCCGTTCGAGTTTAAGTCCCTTTCTGAAGCAATGGCGGCTCATATGAGGGGTGAGATGCCCGCTCCAGCCGGGCAACTACGCAAGGATTTACCATCGTCAATCGAGAGTGTTCTGAGCGAGGCCTTGGCCAAAAACCCCAAAAATCGGTTCGTATCAGGAAAACAGTTTGCCGATTCTCTTCGCTCAGCCGGCATATCTTTGGGGGATTCTCAGACCCAGGTTATGGAGCTCGATGAGGGTACGGCTGGCGCTGGGGAAATGGCACCGGAATATCGACTTAGAATAGAGGCTCCTGGACAAGCCAGCAGCTACGCTGCGATGACCCAGGAAACAATCAATATCGGACGCCATGCCGACAATGACATTGTGCTACCAGTAGAAGGGATCTCGCGACGGAACTCATCATTGATAAAGTCAGCGAATGGTTGGCAGCTCGAAGATCTGGGCGGAATCAATGGCACAAAGTTATTTGGCCGGCGTCTCAGACCGGGCGAGATTATTGACATTGAGCCTGGATCAAGGATCGAGATTGGCCCATATATATTGATCGTCGAGGTTGTTGAGCCTGAGTTTGTTCCCATACTACTGGTAGACGGCGAGGATGAGGGAAATATCACGGGTGACCACGTTGAAAATCATCCTGCCGATCAGCCCCTGGCTCTTTTTATCGCCCGTGATAGCCTGACTGTAGAACCTGGAAAGGAAGTTGAAATCCTGCTTGAAGTGGTTAATCGTGGGCTGTTTGATGACAGGGTGAATCCAAAGGTCCAGGGTTTACCAGCAAATTGGGTGAAGCTGCCGGATTCTTTTATTGAGGTCCCAGCGGGTGAAACGGCGGTGATCCCGTTGATAATTCACCCTCCGCGCCATACTGATAGCCCGGCAGGACGGCAGCGGATTCGCATTGAGCTTGTTTCACAACGATATGGAGGGATGGAGCCCTCGATAACGGCAACGCTTATCGTCAGCGCGTTCGAGTCGTTCGAGATGACGATGGAGCCAAGAAGGATAAAGCTGCCTGAGATCGTTCGTGTGACCGTTCGAAACACCGGGAACGGGGCAGCAGATTATAGCTTGGTCGGCCGTAATCCCGGAGTGGATTTCCGGATAAGTGGAGAGCGTGGACGAATAAACCTGGCTCCAGGCCAAATAGCTACCGTCGATTTGCGAATGGACCAGCGAAGGAGAAAGTTAATTGGGAAGAAAAAGGAGAGCAGCTTCAGTGTTGAGGTCTCGACTCCATCTGGTGCATTGCAATCACTCAGGGGAAAGGCATCGGTCAATCCGATGTTTCCATCCAGTATTGCCTATATCTTTTTGTTTGTCATTGCCTTCCTATGCGTCCTGGTTTCGCTTGTCCTGATAGTCCAGAATTCCAGATCTAGAGCCGGCATAGAGAGCTTCGGCATTGGTTTGAGCGAATTGATCGGCACACCTTCCTCTGTCTTAGGGACACAGACGCCGGATTCAATGGCGCTTATTATTGCCCAGCAGACCTTTCAGGCGGCTACAGCCATAGCCTCAGGAGATCGAGATGGAGATGGCCTGAGCGACTCGCAAGAGGAGTATCTCGGCACAAACCCCAACGTTCCAGACTCAGATCAGGATCTTCTTGAAGATGGCGAGGAAGTACTTATCTGGAGCACTAATCCACTAAATAGAGATTCCGATGGCGACAAGCTATCGGATGGGGAGGAGGTCCGGTCAATCGGTACAAATCCATCAAATCCAGATAGCGATGGAGATGGGATCTTTGATGGTGATGAGGTCATTTTAGGCAGCGATCCGCTCGCTGGCATCTTTCCGTCGCCTACTGCCACTCTGACGATGCCTGATCCAACCAGTCTCTCTACACCGGAAACACCAACTATAGCGCCATCGGCGACTACCGTTCCAGCAGAGACTCCAACCGCTCCTACGCCGAGCACGCCCAGCCCAGAGCCAATCGAATCACCGACTGCCTTTGCAACCACAATCACCAATGAAACTCCGGTATCAACGCCAACAAATACTACGACCGCGCAGCCGACAACCCAACCAGCATACGTGCTGGCCTGCGTACTGATTCCGCCGCTTATCAATGGCTCGATTGCGTCGCAGGAATGGGGAACTGAACCCCTGGTTAAATTTGCTTCTGGTCCAAATGGCGATCAGGAAGTGTATCTCTACGAGCTTCACGACTCAGGAAGCCTCTATATCTCCGCTATCATCGAGGATTTGTCCTGGGATCCCGAGAGCGATACCTTCGCTGTCTTTATCGACGCCAACGATATTTCAGGTGATCCAGATGTCGAGGACCGGCGATTTGAAGTCGGCCGAAATGGAACGATGACGATGTGGACCGGCGTGGGAGATAATTCCGATGGAGAAAACTGGGCTCCATCTGGAAACCTCAGAAACTGGACAGCCTTTTTTGCAGAACTACCAGATGGCTCGTGGTCAGTTGAACTGCAGATCGATTTGGCGAGTGAGATGCCCAGGCTGTTGTTAGGTCCGAGCTTCCGGACCTTTGTCCAGGTCCAGCACACTGAAGATCAGAGCAGCTGGCCTGACGAGGCGGAGGGGACAGACGTGGCAAATTGGCAGCAGATAGCGATCGAATCCTGCTAACTAGCTGTCTCCTTCTGTCGCGGAATTCGGGGGAGCTGCGACTGGAAACGCCCAGTTAATCTCAGGAACAGCGCTTTGATACTATTTCTAGTATCTTAAGCATTAGCTCAGGTAGCTAGACCTGAGCCATCTAGTTCATTGGCTTGGCTCACGAGATCCACGTATGCCTCAAACTCAACATGGATTGCATCGACGATCCTTCCTGGATCAGGGGTTAGGCCGGCGTCTGTGGCGATACCAACCAGCACATCCCCAGCGTAGCTTAGGATGCTGACCCCTAAGCCTAGACGTCCGGTTTGGGGCACCCAGACCATCACCCCCCTTATTGCTTTTCCGGCTAAATAGCGAACCTCGCGCGGGCCGGGAACATTGGTCATAATGGCTGTCGCTTTTGATCCAAAGAGATTGACAACGACGTCCTCAATCTCGGGCGATGTGATTCCGATAGCATTCAATATACCAAAGGCTACTATTGCTTCAGGAGTGCCCTTGAGCTGATCCATCCGGCGTTTCAGTTCATATAGACGGTCGATCGGATCATCAATTCCAACCGGTAGCGGCAAAAATATCAGACCAAAGGAATTGCCGAGCGTCAGTTCCTCGTCCAGTGGTCTAAGATTAACCGGAACGGCGGCTCTAAATTCCAAGCCACCAATGGCCTCCCCCTGACTTCGGAGATAACGACCCAGGGCCCCGGTCACTATAGAAAGCAAAACGTCGTTGACCGTCCCACCTGTCACCTTACCGACTTCCTTCACTTGGGATAGGGGGATGGGTCTGCTCCATGCACATCGCTTCCGCACACCTAGCGGACCTTTGAACGGCGTCTCGGGATCGGGACTCAGAAGCAACAACCGAGCTAGAGCGGCAGCGCTATCAACGCCAAGAGTAGTAGAATCGCGTACACGAACTGGATCTGACAAGAAATCTAAGCCCTGTTTGAAGATAGAACCAGGTCTCCCTTTTGCCTTCTTCTCCGATGGCTTACCTCCACTATTCTCATCTCCTGGCATTTGTTCAGATTGGTTGGAGCCCTCGGAATCCAGGCCATCGCTATCTTCACGCGGCTCATCTTCCGTCAGACCAAGTAGGACACGGACCAGAGCGATGCCATCGGCTATGCAGTGATGAAGACGGCACAATAGAGCACAACCATCACCATAATTCTCCACCAGGTGAAATTGCCACAGGGGTTTTGTAGAGTCGAGAGGAGTGCTCATGAAATCGTTGACTAAATGCTCTAAGGCTTGTCGGTCTCCTGGAGCAGGTAGAGCGATTCGATGCAGGTGTGCATCTAAGTCGAAATCCGGATCGAATTCCCAGTAAGGAGGCGCAAAGGGGATTAACGGACGAACTACCTTCTGTCGGAAACGATCGAATCGAAGCAGCCTTTCGGAGAGCGTCGATCTCAAGGTATCAAAATCCAGCAGCTCGTCGAACATGAAGATGCCTGTAATCATCATCAGGTTAGTGGGGTGTTCCATTCGAAGCCAGGCAGTATCGACAGGGGATAAATGGGCCTTGCGCCCAATCATTCGAAGCATTGAGGACTCCGTTTAATTAAAGCCAGTTTTCCTGATTCCAGTATACCATAATGGACCACGAACGTTACCCAGCAGATTGACCAAAGTCGAAGATCTGGAGCTCTGCCCTTCAGAAGTGCTTGACATTTTTTGGACCATTTGGCATCAGTGCGGGCGTAGACCAGAGCACCAGGGCGCTATATACTTAGCACATGGGGACATATCTATCCAACCCTCCGCTCGGTATTGGGGATCTCGCCGAAGGATTCTGTCTCGAAGACGAGCTTCAGAATGAGCTCTGCCTGGCGGATGCCCTGGCGCTTGGACCACTATTGCTCGTTTTCTATCGCGGAGACTGGTGACCATGGTGCCAACGGCAGCTGGTGCAGCTGGCCAAAGTGCATGACCAGATTGCTGCTCTGAAGGCTACGTTATGGGCGATCTCTCCTCAAGCGGCTGACGTAAACCACACCCTCGTTGAGCGGAGAGAATTGCCGTTTCCAGTCTTATCCGACCCAGAACAAGCGGTAATCAGGGAATGGGGTCTATTCAACGACCATGATCCTAAAGGTAGGTTGATACCGCACCCAGCAACATATATCGTCGGAACCGACGGCTTGATCACCTGGTCGCATATCGGAAAATCAACCCGTGATCGACCCACTACAGATGTGGTGCTAGATCAACTATCAGCGCTCCAGATATAGTCCATATCCGCTATTAGAAGCCATTTAATTTTGCCAACCCTTAACACGTCGAATATTGAGTAATATTAAGATGAGTGACAAAACGCTGCCGATGAGAGTCCTGGAAGGCCGCAAAGTGGATTACGAAGTACATACCTATCCAGAGCAGGAACGCGACGCTGAAAAGATCGCCGAATGGTTGGATATACCGGCCGATCGAGTTTTCAAAACCCTGGTTGCCGTGCGGGAACAGGGGAAACCATTATTGGTCATGGTACCGGGCAGTCATCAATTGGACCTGAAGAAGTTGGCCAAAGAAGTCGGTGAGAAGAAAATCAAACTTGCCTCCCACGTTCAGGCAGAAGCCCTGACCGGCCTTCAGGTTGGGGGAATCTCTCCCCTCGCTTTGATAAACAAGGGATTCGTGATGCTGCTTGATCGCTCTGCTGTGACATGCCACACAATTTGTATAAGTGCTGGGAAAAAAGGGCTTAATGTCGAGCTGAACCCTGCGGAGTTAATCAGGATCACTTCTGCACGGTATGTAGATGTGATTTCTTAAAGTTTCCCTCTAGCTTCCAATACCACCCAAATCGTCGCAAGTTGAGTCTAATCCCTGGATATGATCGGAAGGTAGGATAGATTGGGAGCCAGATCCACAAAGACGTCTAACAAGACCAGGTTTGCATTCCCATCCGACACGGCAATGAGAGATGGAATACTGAGCCAGCGCGATGACAGCGGAGTTGACACAGCGTAGGTAATGGTGATGGCCTGGTATTCTTCAATCAAACCATCCCAAATAATGCTGTTCCCACCGGGAACTGCAGACCCGCTTGACACAGCTATCGTCTCCGTTATGAGTGATAAGTCGCCGGGGATATAGAACGTCGCGCTCGCCAGGCCAGTTTCCTCGGATGTATTGATAAGCTCTAGTTGATAGGTGATCACAGCTCCTGCATCGGCGAGAGAGGGGAAGGATTTAAACTGCGATCCGGAAAGATCGAGGGCGCCAACCCATATGGGGCTATTTCGTTCAAAACTCAGGTTGTGCCGGTCATAATAAATCTCGACGATATTTTCGATCTGGGTACCGGAGGGTGTGCCCAGCTCAACCTCTGCCTGATAATGAATAACATGCTCCTCTCCGCCGACTAGTTGGCTGTTCCAGGTAACTTCCCGCGTGGCCTGGTTATACTGTGCGTCTCCTGAAAGTGAACCTACTTCGATAGCCAATTCGGCAGGAATTGAGTTTGTAATCCATACGCCGGTACTTCCCAACTGTTCGTCGGCGCGCAAAGTTATCGTGAAGGTTCTTAGGGATCCTGTAACTTCTGAGATAGGCACTACTTGCTTGTCAATCTCAATCGAACTATCGCCGAGACCGCTCAACCAACCGACGATTCTGTTCATGGACTTCACTTGAGATTCAGCCGGTATTGTCTCAAAAGGAATACCCCAGAACACGGTTTTCCAGCCGTCGCCCGTATTCACCACTCCGCCGGCAAGCCCAGCATCGTGCCAGAATGACACCTTGCTATCCTCAAACGGAATGATGCCGTCGCTGAAATTCTGGTAGGGTCCATAGTCGAGATGTAGTGGGGTGGTCATTACATCAAGAAAGGCGGGGCTGTCGTTTCCCAGAACGAGGGTGGGGGTAACGGAGTCCCTGAATGACTGGACGCCAAAATAGCCGGTTGTGAGCGGATTATCAGGATGGGAGGTAAGAAATTCCTGGCTGCTCAGAAACAGACGGCCACCCTGATTAAGGTATGAGATCAGTGATTCAGACTCGTCGCCAGTGATAGGCTCGAACCAATCGTAACCCGTGTACCAGATGACGAAATCGTATTCATTCAAGAGGTACGATGGCGGACTACCTCGAACTACCGGAGTCGATCCTATTTCCCAGTAATCATGTCTGTATCCGTTGGCTTCCAGTGCAGAAATGTAAACCTGCTCGCGATCGTACCAACGATCATCATCAACCAGGAGAATCCGGCCTGGCGTTTTGAACCGTGCTGGGATCCGGAGCTGATATGAAGCGTCATTAGTGGATGATAGGGTGATGTCAAATTCTTCGACGGAATCAGGCTCCAGATCGGATGGAATATCTACCGTAAATGTCACAGCGCCAGTACGACACGAACCCAAAGTCAAGGTTGGGGTCATAATATGAGCCGGCCAGCTGCTGCCTTCAATGGTCACGGCGAATGTATCAGTAAGCGATTCACTCAGATTTGCGATCTCAAAGGTTTTTGTCAGACGGTGACCCGGCACGGCGATGTCATTTAGGGCAATTGGGTTAGGCCGGGCGCCAACCACAATATCAGGATGAGTGAAGTAATTCAGACTATTCGATATGATCTGGGTCCGGTTATCGGTACCAGTGACCGCCTCCAGGCCGAATCCCAGGTAAACAGCTTCAAAAGGTGCACAGTCGCCTGAAAGCAGACCGGCAGTTGATCCATCTTGGTAGAGGAACGCAGGCCTTGAGAAAGACTCGAGGGGAATCGAAACTTGGTCCACTGCTTCCTGATTTTCCGCACTTCCAGGCCCATTTAGGGTAGAACTTGTTGAGCTGAACACTGAGGTTGCATAACCCGTTACAGTGATCGGTGGAGTGATCTTTCCTTCGTGCACTGCCGCAATGTGATGCCTCCACCAGGAATGCGATCCGTGGATCTGCTCTTCATTCTGGCTGACATTTTGACCGCTGATAAGCAGATTCCCACCCAGGCTCAAAAAGCCAGAAATCGCCTCGCCGGCTGAAATGCCAGATGGCGAGTCGGTTGGTGAGGACCAAATGACAACTTCGTAATCTTTCAGGACATCAAGGGTTGGGGCATCTTCAAAGGGATTTCGGACTGAAACCAGATCGTATGAGATCTCAAGATTCTCGAGTGCGGCCGAATAATAACTAGCCTGGCTCCGGTAATACCATTGCCCGCTATCTACAAGAAGCGTACGCGGCGCCGGTGACAGCGTGAAATTCTGCTGCACATCCTTTCCACTCACAATATGGACTGGTGCGGTCCTGAAATGATGGCCAAGCGATGTTACCTGCAGATCATAGGTTCCCACCGTTAGGCTTATCACATAGTGACCTTGTTCATCGCTGGTCGTCGAGATAGGTGTGTCGAGGACCTGGATTGAAGCCTGAAGAGGAGTTCCGGTGACGGATTCATCGATAGTGCCATATACAGTTCCTCCAGGTTTGGAGATCAGATCGATATTCAGAACTGTGATCTGGTCCGCCGTCACGGCAACATTCCTGAGCTCGAATTCATCGTAGCCGAATTCGCTGACAGAGACGTCGTATAGAGCAGGCTGAATGGGGATCTCATAGCGACCTGTCTCGTCTGTCGAGAAGTCCAGCAGAGAACCAATTGGCGTCTTGATTAATATTGTCGCATTTGGCAATGGCTGGCCGTCATCTAATACCTGTCCTTTCAGCCTGCCGGCGGTGACCTCTCCCGCCAGGGCACGAAAGGCGTCAATCCTGCCCCAACCGCTGCTGTTCGATGGAGTTGGGAGATCAATGACCGTGGCTGTGGCAGTCAGAATGGGGGTTATTTGAGTCTCATTGAGCGTGTCATCTGCTGATAGCATGAGAGCGAATACCCCCGCGACATGGGGGGTTGCCATGGATGTTCCATCTCTGTAGGAGTAGCCACCGCCGGGCATGGCCGATAGGACATAGGTGCCTGGTGCGACCAGTGCCGGCTTTGGATCAGTGGAAATGCTCGATGGTCCACGGGAAGAAAACCAGGCCACCGAGTCGATATCGTCACTGGCTCCGACGGAGAATGTGTCCGGATAGCCCGCTGGCGTATGGATCGTACCTTCGGAAGGACCGCTATTCCCGGCTGCAAAAAGGGGAATGATTCCTGCGGTCTGAAGAGCCCGGACGTCGGGCAAGAAGTCGGGAATATTGCTTGGACTACCCCATGAGTTATTGACGATATCGGGACTTAATGACGGATCACCAGCCGGGGCTAGCAGCCATTGGAATCCGGCATGGATATTGCCAACCGTTCCCGATCCATTCTGGTCCAGGACCCGAACAGCTATCCATTGAGCTCCCGGGGCAACGCCAATACCTTCCTTTCCCACGGCCGTTCCAGCCACATGGGTGCCATGACCTCGGGGATCAAAGGGCTCAACGGTTCCCTCTAAGACATCGAACCAATTCCCGAGATGAACAGGATTTGCGACACCGTTATAACCCCTGTAATTTTCAACCAGCGCCGGATGGAGCCAGTCGACACCTGAGTCCATGATAGCCACGGTGACCCCTGTGCCGTCAATGCCAAGGCCGTCCCACACGTGACGAGCTCGAACTTTCTCAACGCCCCAGGTAAGGTCGTCCGGCGGTGCTGATTCTGTTGGATTGTCATCCTCGAGAAGTAATCTAGGTGTGTCGAGGACAATTCGCTCTATACCCGGCTCAGTGGATAGGCCCGGGATTGTTGAAACACGCCCGGTGACTTGCACCGCATTGGCGATCCAAAGAACCCGGTATGAGATAATATCTCCAGTACCAACCAATCTTTCCAGCTGTTGAATCAATCGAGATTGGCTGCCGGCGGCGACTTCCTTTAGCTCATTGACGACAGCTTTCTTTCTCTCAACCTGGTCAACTGGTAATTCGAGCGCTTCTAAATCAGCCTCAGCCTCCATATAGATGAGAAAATCGACTATCTTTTCGTCGTCAGCCTCGCCCAAGAGCTCCTCGAGATCCGGATCCAATACGGAATATATGGGACCGTTTTCGGGGATCGATACTCTCGAGGCTCTCGCAGTAAAACCAAGCAGTGGGGTGAGGATCAGCGCAGCGGCGAAAAGGCTGGTCGCTATCCAGACGGCTCTCACTGGACCAGGATTTCTGTATGGATACATCTTGGTGTTGGTTAATCGCAATTTGTCAATCTATCTAGGAATCAGCCAATCGATCTGTGGTAGCACTCCTGCAACATCATAGCACAGGGAACAAGCAAAGCGAGTTCTTTCAGACGTCTACCCTGTCTGGCTCACTATAGGGCAGCCGGACGTAAAATGCTACCAAACTCTGGTCACGATTTTGGTCCACCTGCAAACTATGATGTCTCCAGGCGGATTTATCTCCACAGTTGACACGCGGCTGAATTCTCTTGAGCTCGTGCCCACCAACGTTCCACCTAGCTGAGTTCGATACGAGGGAAGAGTGGTGCACCTTTGCTGACCACAGCACCAGGTTCAAGCAGCCCCCAGGACAGGGCATCACTGAGCTTCTTCGCAGGCTGCCATCCGAGTTGTCCCCATAGCGCGGCCGTCTTTTCTGGCATCACTGGATGCAGAAGAATCGAGGAAAGTCTCAAGGCTTCCAGCGCCGAATAGAGTATGGTTCCAACCCTTTCATAATCACCACTCTTCGCTATAGCCCAGGGGCTTGTTTGTTCGAGGTAGACATTGATACCGGAAATATAGGTCATGATCTCGGAGATGGCGCCGTTCAAGGCAAAATCGGTCACCAGTTGTTGTGTAGAGCCTAGAAGTCTCTCAGCACCTTGTTTGAGTTGGCTATCCTGGTTGGAATAGCCGCCGGTCCCAGGTATCCGGCCCTGGAAGTAGGTCTCTACCATGCTAAGCACTCTGCTTAAGAGGTTTCCCAAATCATTAGCCAGTTCTTTTTCATAGCGGTTGGCCATTCTGGAGATGCTGAACTCAGAATCCCTGCCAAGGGTCATGTCTCTGATGAGAAAATACCGAAAGGGATCCACACCATATACATTTATGAGGTCCAAGGGTTTAACGATATTGCCGATCGATTTCGACATCTTGGTGCCGGAAAGTATCCACCAGCCATGGGCGAAGATCGTCTTCGGCTGCGGCAAGCCAGCCGCTTTCAGCATAGTTGGCCAGTAAACGCAGTGAGTCGTAAGAATGTCCTTGCCGATGAGATGAATCGCCTGGGACCATTGGAGTTCGAACCGTTCAGGATCACTCAAGTAACCGGCCGCTGTGACATAGTTGAGAAGCGCATCGAACCAAACATAGGTCACAAAATTATCATCAAACGGAAGGCGAATTCCCCAGTCCATGCGGCTTACCGGACGGGTTATGCACAGATCACCCAGAGGCTTAGTCAAAAAGCCCAGCACCTCGTTTCGCCTGTAGGATGGCTGGATAAATGAGGGGTTGTCCTCTATGTAGTCGATCAACCAGGATTGATAGTGACTCATCCGGAAAAAATAATTCGACTCGCCTAGTTCTTCAACCTGGCGTCCGCAATCTGGACAATTTCCATTGACGAGATCTTTCTCGGTCCAGAATCGCTCGTCGGGCACACAATACCATCCCCGGTATTCTCCTAGATAAATGTCTCCGCTCTCCCACAAGGCCTGTAACACATTCTGGACAACCTGGATATGTCTCTCCTCCGTGGTACGAATAAAGTCGTCGTAGGAGATTTGCAGGGTATCCCATGTATTCAAATATCGCTGCACCATTTCGTCGGCTTGCTGGAGGGGAGAAACGCCTTGGAGCGTGGCTGCTCGGCGCACCTTCTGTCCATGCTCGTCGGTACCGGTCAGATAGAACGTCTGCCTATCAAACAACCTGGCATATCGGGCTAGAACATCGGCTAAAATGGTTGTATAGGCATGCCCTATATGAGGTTCATCATTGACGTAATAAATCGGGGTAGTCACGTAGAAAACGTCTTTCACCATCATGGTCCTCCGGTGGATCTAGTCCCGCAAAGTAAATCGAGATGAATTCGACGCTCAGTAATAGATCAACATCCGATCTCGACTTCCTTATAAATGCTGAAAATCGAGATCAAAAAACCTCCCGGTTGGGGAGGTTCATTTCTTTCACTTTGAGTTCGAAAGATGGGAAACAGATCTACCCCAACAAATACCGGTCGCGATCCTCGACCTTGGCGCTTGCCATCATCATATTCGGCATATTGGAGCAATTAGCTGTTTCCATTTCCATTATCTTACCACGACAAGGCCTCCGTTCAAATCTGAATCCAATAGCCCTCATCCCTTGATATTGACGTTTCCCAATTGACTTCAATCGATCGCTTCTAACGTTTCTCTGCCGTGATGAGAATGAATGGCAGGTGGACGATCTGCGACCAGCCAGAGAGTTGCTCCGACCGTCTCTCAACAAGATCCAGCTGTTCCTTTTCAGTTCCAGTTAGCGGTAGCTCCCGCAGAAAATCGAAGCGAGACGGGGAGGGGGGATGAATTCGCTCGATCATATCGATACGAACTCTAAAGCCCAGACTTTCCAGGATCGCAGGGGATTTTCGACCTGCGTAAGGATCACCTCCAGCGTGAAGAAGAGTCTTGATCCACAAGTCTTGTGTCGAAACTTCCGCTGGATATTCGATCATCGAATCGTAGTCTGGCTCGATTGAGAGAAAGACGCCTCCTTTCTGAAGAACGCGCGAGACTTCCTCGATCACTTTTGATAAAGGCTTCATCCAAAGAAGACCAACCTGGCAAAAAACCACGTCAAAGGACGCTTGAGCAAAAGGTAGTCGAGGAGCATCGCCTACTATACGAAACAACCTCGCGGAATCGGGAGTTTCGTATAGTGATAATTGACTGCGATCGAACGCTGTAACATAGCCGGTCGACCTCCGCATTAGCTCTGCAGACACCGAACCATAACCGGCTCCCAGATCCAGGATGCTTCGCTGTTGTGCGATGCCAATTCGACGGAGCATGCGTGATCGGGCAGCCGACAACCACTCAGCTTGTTCGCTTAGAAGGTGGGGCTTTGGCAGAGATGGGTCGGCATGCAATGGGGAAGCTGCCGGACCCTCTGGAGCTTTCATCAATGGCACTTTGAAGGAGGTCTACTCAATTGCTTCTATTTTTGGATTGTCGCCTTATCGACCCCCGCCAGCGCAGGCACAAGCGCAGGCGCATCCCGCGCAGGCACAGGCACAACCACCACCTGAGCTGCCACCTCCGCCACTCCCTGAGGATTCGGACAAAGCTTGAAAAACGTCACCGGTGACTCTATCAACGCCGCTCAGATTCACTGCCCCGCTGGGTCCCTTTATCTGCAGCGCACCTGGCGCGATGGAATCGGCAAAGCGTCCCATCGTTTTCTCTGTCCAACCGGAGAATGATGAAGCTACATCCGTAAACGATGTTTTTCCTGGGATCGAGGACTTGGGCGCGGATGGCATGGAAATTCGATCGCTGCTAGGAAAAGGCCGGATCCAGACCGGACGGTAGTGATAGTGCGGCGCGGTGAATACCGTCGGATAGTTGTCATCAAGAAGCAGCCACTGGAGCTTCGAGTCCAAATATCTTTCGCGTTCAGGAATTTCGCCAATCTTGCTGGCTTTGTCCATCGCCTTCTTAATGATCGCCCGATAGTATTCTCGTGTATCGGACAAGTCGAATCCTTTCATGCGACTAGCCGTGTGCTCAATGAGTGATTTCATCGTCCTGCTGAAATCGATTTTGTAAACAGGGGTTCCCGAGTTCTTCTCCAGCAAGTCAATGAATTTGTGCTCATAGAGCCGGATAACGATGCCGAGATTCTGGGCTACCCTCAGCCTTTGGGCCTGGCGTTCTTCGCGTTCTTCAAGAGTACTCTGAAATTCCGGCGTTATTTCAACCTCCAAAGGATCGTCCGCAACCTGCTTGAAGATGCCTTTCTCGAGCAATCCGAAAAGGATCAGCATCAGGACCTTATTGAGAGGCAGCTCAAGAAGCACTGCAGCTTCAGGCGCGGTTAATCCGCGTTTTATTCCTCCACCTTCGACCTGCAGTACCGCTGGGAAATAGCGAGGTTTTCGCCTGGAAAGTATCCACTCAACCAGGCCGATCAGGACCATGGAGAGAGGAAGCAAAATAAGTTGATAGACGGGATTGAAGAAAAGCAGGAAGACTACAACTATCCCCATGATAACCAACAGCACCAGGCCCGTTCCACCTGTAAAACGTAAATAGGCTATGGCTAGTAGCAGCATTGTCAAAGCGCCCAGGATAAGACGTACTTCCGTGTTATCGTTGAGCCATTCAACTGCTAGATCGATCCAGCTCTGCTCAATAACGGAGATCATTCCCCTCTTTGGGAAGGAAAGTCCGACCAAATGATCCTCGGACGCCAGGCCTTTTTCCCAGCGCCATGAGGCGACAGAATGATCCCCGAAATTTATCTTGTCTGTAAATGGCACATCTTGGTACAGCAGTTCGCTCTCATCTATACCTGGCAGCACGTGGACGGCTATCCAGATATCGCTGGGACCGAAAAACAAAGCTGGATCAAAGGAGGTGGGTGTAATCTGGAACGAGGCATATTCAGGATCGGTCGTATCCTGATAGACCATATCTGGTATGGTGAACTCCATTCGAAATGTTGAAGATTCTCCTGCTCCGATAGGTCTGTCGTGAAGATGAATCTCCACTCCAGTATCGATGTACTCAGAAGTTCGAATATCGGTGAGTAACATCCCATCGATCCAGGCACGCATGTTGCTCAGATCGTAGTCATCATGGGGCGTACCGATATCGATAACCGTAATTGGTTCTCCAAAGGCGCTGTTTTCAAACGTTATATTGTAAACAACATGAGCATCTCCAGTGGGTTGGATAAAGACTTCCATCCGCAGCTCTGGAATCGAGAAGCCAGATGACTGGGCGTGGACTGCCGTAGCCGGAATCAAAGCAAGGCCGAGAAAGAGAATAGCCAATAGGACTAGACTAAGGGATATTCGATTTGAGTATCTCACCGTTCTTCTCTCATTCCATTTTTTTGCTCGCTGCATGGCTGCCAACATCTCTAGTTGCCTCCTGCCGTTCGCGACCAACCAGATACTTCGCGTGGACAATCTGCCGCACAAATAGCCATGCCAGGACAATCTTCGCATCTGGTCGGAAGCTCCACTCGCTCTCGATAGCGACGGAAAGCCTGGTGGTTCCAAATACTTTCCCACCCATCCAAAAGGATATTCCCGGTTGAAACATAAGGACCCCTGGCTGGAATCACATCTCCCCCTGGTGTAATACGTACCGATAAATCATCGGAGCAGCGGGCTCCCATTTGAACTTGCTCGGCAAGTTCGACGTTAAGATTTCGCCATACAGTAGGCTGCCACACATATCTGACCTCGGATTCGCTGGCCCATTCTTCGACAAGATCTGCTATCTGCGGCAATGCCGAGGCGAAAAGTGCGCCACTGGCGTCTCCGCCATGAGAATCATCAGGCAAGGCGATGGCGTAAAAGTTGACGTTGGTTATGCCCATGCTGCCGAGCGAGAACAAGGTATCGCCGAGTGATCCGGTGTTGGAAGCAACCAGAGGTATCTCAGCCACGCGGGTCATCTCGAGTTCTAAAATCTGCCTGAAAAGCGGCTTGACCAGCTGATGATCTCCTTCTCCAAACAAGTGATCATGAATCTGGTCGTCCGCAGAAGCGTAGAAAAGAGAAATGTAGTCGGCTCCCGCAAACGCTAATTCACTAACCAACCCGGGGAAGTTGAAATTCGTGGCTCTTCCTCTAACGCCGGCTATCATTCCCAAGTCCTCGGCTCTTTCGACAGAACTGACTAATTCGGCGACATCTGAACCTCTTCCTAAAACGAAAGTAACATGGGGTATGCCAACATCCCATAGGCGATCAAGGATAGGGGCCATTTCAGAATACGTTGTGGCTTCAAGATCTGCCCTCATAGGGGCCATCAAACGGGCAGCGTGGGATGAAAAGTCTGGATCATCCAGGTTTATGACAGGATAGTTATCACCTGGTAATGAAAGTTCGGCAATTATTCGTGACACTTGATCAATGTCGCGCTTCAAGTTTTCTGCTGTGATATCCCGAAAACTTCCATGTATCTTTTCTTCGATGGATGATGCGGCTTCCCCTTCGAGCAATCCTTTGGCTATCATCGATCCAGAGGGAGAAAGGCGTGCTGCGACAGTAGCATTGACGAGTAGATTTCCCCGACCGTCGGGCTCAATGCGGAGGTGGAACCGCGTATGGGTGCCGTCGTCTTCGCGCGTGTAGTGATATATTCCTGAATCGATGGTTGGGGGAGGTGGCGCGGGGCGGGCTACAAGCCATCTAGATAAGTCGAACATTTTCAGCAACTCCATTTCCTATTCACCCATCGCAACTGACTCGATAGGCTGTGTGTTCGAATTAGCATCACAAAATCTCTCAATTGTGGTCTCTGACTAGAAACATGTATTTCTACCCGCCGTCACGCCGTTAGTGCCTCCAGAACCCCTGGTACGAGTTGAGGCTGCGGCTGCCGGAGGGATATATCCATGATCCAGGGATCTTCCTGACGTTTCCGAAACTCGTATTGAATCGAGGTAGACTGCCGGTTGGATGGCGTTGTCATATGGCATACACGCATCCTTGTTCTGGCGCTCTATTCGACATCCACCACCACAAATGGACATCTCGGGACAATCCCAGCATTTCTCAGGCAGCCCGGCGGCTTCAGGGAATTGATCTCTTTGGCGGAAGCTCAGAAACAAGTCGCTGTTCCAAATGTTTTCCCATGAATCCACCAGGATATTTCCAGCGGACACATAGTAGGATTGGCAGGGCAATACATCACCGTTTGGTTCGATACAGAGGGAGTATTCCGCTGCATTGCATCTTTTTACACCTATTTCGAGATCCAGAGGAGAGAACTCACAATATTCGGTCGGTGTGTACCATAGAAACCGCATGTCACGGGCTCGAGATTCGTCACGAACTCGGGCTAATATCGGGCTCAGCATCTCAGGAAGTATGGCATCGGGATGTGATTGACCACCTCCGCTGTGAATCATACCGTTCATCGCGAAGGTCCGGATCCCAAGGTTGTAAATGAATTCGACGATCGACGTGACATCTTGACAGTTTTGGCTGGTTAAAGTGGTATTGGTGATAACGTGAATACCGCTTTCAACGGCATTCCTGATTCCCCTGGTAGTCTGCTCGAAAGCTCGTGCGCCCATTACCTGGTCGTGGAGGTGCGCTTGATTAGAGGCTAGGGTGATCTGGACATGGTTCAATCCTGCCGCCTCCAGCTCCACTAAGTATGGTTTGTACGCTAGCCGGCGGCCGTTGGTATTCAATCCGGCGACCATCCCCCGATTCTCTGCGTAGCGGACCAGCTGTGGCAGATCTGGATGGAGAGTCGCCTCGCCCCCTGTAAAGATCACATGAGGTACGCCGATCTCATGGAGCCGGTCAATGGCGATCATCCACATGGCCCGCGACATGGAGGGCATCGGATATCTACCAGGGTCGTTGTAGCAGTGTGTGCACTGGTTATTGCAGCCGTAGGTCAGGGCAAGGTCAACCTTGTAAGGAGCGTCCGCGGGTGTGGAAAACAATGGGGTTTGATCGACACCTTCGATAAGGCAGTTCGGGCAGAAAACATCTTGAGTGGCAAGAGAATTCACCATTTCATACAGATTCAGTAAATCGTTAGAAACCTGTTGTCGATCTGCTGAATGAAAGCGACGAAATAGACGGCTGCGGGCAACGTCAATAGAAACTCCTTCCAAAGCCATCCAAGTAATTTCCGCGGCCGATGGATTCAGGTGGATGACGTCAGTCACGTCGACAAACACGACCGCACTCTTGTCAGCTCCGACCCTGAGATGGACCCTTCTTTTGAATCCATCTTCACCCACATCATAGTGGTACAACCTGGGTCCATCGAGTCCTAAAGAGGGAGTCGCGGACTTAAGACCTGGCAGATTCTCCCCCCAGGATTTTGACATTTGATCGCGAAGACGGGTTAGAACCGGTCTCACCATTTAGGTTCTTCCTCGACCTGGTAAGTCGCGCCGCAATGATCGCATTCCACAAATATCGCCCCCGCTTTCACGTCGATCTGCTCTTTGCTTAGTGGTGCGTTGCACGAACGGCAGCGAAATTCCTCAAGGCTTACATCGCCGCTAAGATCGATTTGTTGGGTTGTTGTTATTTTTCCGGGAGCTGCCGCGGAGCGTCCAAGATAGACGATTACAGCAGCTGCAATGAGGAGAACTATGCCGATGATCAGACGAGAAACTTGGCCTTGACTACCAACCAGAAAGACGAACCCAAGGACCGCAACGGCTAAGGCAATCAGGTAGCTTACAAACCTCATCTTCACCTCCTATTGATTAGCGTAGCTATGATGAGTACGCTGGAAGGCCAGCGACCATTGGTGGGAGGATCCTCAAGTCCGCTAATAGTAGACCAAAGAGGTGCTATCGGGCAAACTTGGTGAGGTTAAAAGAAACCGGTTTCTATCGGGCCCAGGACTAAGGTTGGTCGATGATCGGCTCCGCCCCTTCCGAGGTTGTCATATCCGGAAAAATAGGCGCGAATTTGAGCACCTGGTGCTGGAGCGTATCGACGACGTATATGTTGTTTTCATCGTCAATGGCGATGCCCGTTGGAAGACCCAGAGAACCTACTCCTTCGCTGAAGGTGCCAAAACGGCCGAGATATTGGCCAAATTCATCGAAAATCAATATCCGCTGCCCTTCAGGATCTGATACATATACCCGCCCAGCACTGTCGACGGCGACATATGGCTTGTTATTGATTGATTCTCCATACCAGGCATCGACAGGCCATTCAAACTCAGAAATCAGATTTGGATTCAATCGCTGCATTCTTCCATTCCAGGTGTCGGCGACGTAAACAGTCTCATCGGGACCTTGGGCGATTCCAACTGGCTCCAAAAACTGGCCAATTTCCATACCCTCCGCTCCGATAAATTGTAGAAACTGTCCATCTGGTTGGAGCACTTGAAAGCGGTGGTTTCCAGTGTCGGTCACCAGTAGGTTTCCATCCTCGAGAACGACAATCTGGCGCGGCCCGAAGAAATATCCACCACCCGATTCGCCTTCACCGAGACGACCGTATTGGCCGATGGTACTCACAAAATTTCCATCAAGATCGAATTTCTGCAAACGATGGTTCCAGGTATCTCCCACGTAGACGAATTGATCATCTACAGCGATGCCCCATGGTTCGTTGAATTCACCGGGTCCGGTGCCTGGAACGCCAAAATCTGTTACGTGAAAGCCCTTGTTGTCGAAAACTTGAATCCGATTGTTCCCAGAGTCGGCGACGTATAGCTTTCCTTCGGGTCCGACGGCCACATTTCTAGGTGTATCAAGCTGTCCTTCTCCAGAACCAAGGGATCCAAAGTACTGGATCGGATTAACCTGGAACTCGCGTTCGGCATATGGGTCGAAGGGTGGCTCTGCGGCGAGGGCATCGATGCCGTGTTCCCACAAGGTCGCTAAGACATCCTTGCGAATATACATGCGCAATTCATGTCGTAGGGGCCATTGACCCGCTGTATACGTACCCCCAAACACCTGCCCATACTTGTCGTAATCCCTGTAGAAGATGATGTCCCAAAGCGCTTGCCGGACCTGCGAATTGGCAATACCTCGCCGTGTACCTTCTTCGGCGTTTGGATCTCCAAATATCGCATCCCATGAAATTTTGCGATATTCCTCCATTGGCCACCAGAGGAAGGTGTAAGTCCTGGTATCGTAATCATCGCCGAGGATCGGTTCGACTGCACCCCAGTTTTGACTTCCGCTGATGACAACCGGGGATTCGGTTATGGCCCTGGTCGGATTCTCGCCGAAATACTGTCGATTGGGATAGTCGCGGAGATACCAGGTATAGGGCCAGGAAGAGTCGTTGTCATAGGCCACCCGAATGCTGTTATCTCCATGCATCCTCATTGAAAGATCTTCAAGCTGAAGCAGGACTTCGCTTTTTGTTGCGGGCGCGCCATGAGCATAGACTAAGAACTCGTTTGTGTAGTCGGCATTTTGATAGGCAGCCATATAGGTAAAGCGGATCGTAAGCACACTGAGCAAGGCGAAAACCGCAAGCAGCCAGGCCCGCTTTGTTGTACCAATCTGCATATCACGACTGATTCGCTGTACCAGGTAAAAAAGCACGGCTACGACAAGCACACTACCTATGAATCGACCCAGCCCCCGTAGATTATCTGCTTCCTGGTTACCCAAGGCGATTTGGCCTAAGATAATTGGGGCCAAGGCGATTACGATGGCGACAATCAATGAGGCTATCAGGGCAACCTGTCCTGCAAAACGGCGAGAGAGCATCTCCATCTTGTTGCCGCTAACGAGCCTGTCATTCATATACCAGCCGGCCATGAGCACCATGGGGAAAATGAAATGCGTACTCAGCCAGGCCATCTTCTCGCCCGCAAAAGTAAAAATCAACCAGCTCAGCAGGAACCACCATATGAGATAGGGTATGAATCCGAACAGTTCGTTTACGTCCAAGAGTTCCCATAGGCTGCCCTGAATGTCATATTCACCTCGATGTCTCTTTCTTAAGACAATTATCCAGAGCAGAGAGCCCACCAAGAAAAAGACGCCGGCAACCATAAAGGCTGGGAGTTGATTCACGACCTCTTCAAATCCAATCCCGCGGTTCGTGTACCACTTGACGAAACTAAACAGCAGAAGAGATACGAGAACTAGGCCTAACCAGTAACCAATAATTTTGTTTAAACGTTGTTTCTTTGCCCACAAATGAGCTGCCAGTAGAGTAAAGAGAAGCGGAAGAAATTCATACAAGGGCAAGACAACGAAGTAGAAGAAACTTGGTTGGTCGGCCCTATTAACCTCTTGCTGTTCCAACCAATAACCGAGCGAACCTATCATCCCGCTGGCCCATCCACCTGGATTGGTGAAGAAAGATGTAAACAGAACCAGGAAGATGCCGTGGAAAATCACCGCGGCGATCAGCCATTTTCGTCTGTTCCACCAGAGGCCGACTAGTATTGATACGATGAGGGTTATTATCAAGAAAATTGCTGTGATAAAGACATCTGAACGAATCAGCGCCGACCTGCATTGGGCATCAAAAATGCGTGTGAAGGAAAGTTGAATGGCGGACAAGGTTTCACTGGTAGCGGCATCGCAGAATCCCGGTGAAGCATTCATCGGATCCTGGCCTGCCGTTAAGACGAGGATTGATGTCGCCGTGGGTAGAGTGAGGGTTGTGAACAAGACAATGAGATCGAATTCGGCGAAACCCTCGAGCTGGGGTCTCATTCGATAAGCGAGGGCGAACAGTGAGGCAGCCAATAAAAAGATTCCGGTTATCTGCAGACCTCTAAATAGAGTCTCGCTCTGGCCCAGTACTTCGTCAAAACCCTCCTGTGAGAGAGCTTGCTCTGGATCGGCGGCGAAACCTTCGTCAACCGCTGTCCCCGGCTCGATCGTCCCTACACCCATCTCCGAAGCTGCGAAACGCACTCCTGCGAATCCAATGGTGAAAACGATGAGAGCTACAAGCAGAATAAGAAGTGGCCGGAGGAGACTCGGTAAGACTTCCTTAAACCAATCGGCTGTCAATACCTTGGCGACAAGGGCTAGCACCAGGAAGCTGCCGAAGATTGCTACGTAGATAAACGAGGTCTCCATGGTTGTGAACATCAACGCCATGCCAACGGCGAACCACCATAAGTACTTATCTTTTCGTTTTCTTAAGTAGTATTGGATAGCGATAAATACCAAGGCTGCTGCGGCGATGATATAGATGTCGTGCCGGATGTAGCGGGAGTAATAGGTGATATACGGTGAGATCAGGAGGAGAAAACTGGCAATAATCGCCCCATAACTGCCAACCCAACCTCTGAGGAAGTAAGGAAGGATTATGAGCAATGTGCCAATTAGAGCGACCGGTATTCTTGAACTGGCATCACCGTCGCCAAAAAGCCAGTAAGACAATGCTGTTGCATGGAAGAGGCTAGGGCCATGCATAAGAGGCGAGTGCTGATAGCCTTGCCCATTGTAATACTGGTATGAGTACTGTGTATGCAGACTCTCATCATGACTTACTACCCGATCTCCAACACCGTACAGTCGAGTCGCTAAAGCTAAGATGACAAAGATCAGATATATCGTTTTCTCCCAGTCAAGATTTATGGAAGATATCAACGGGCGACTCAACAGATCTTGGGTTTCGTGTTGGTCGCTATCGAATTGGTCGGTCATGCAAATCCTCGGCGTACTTAGAAATCATTCTAGTTACTAAATCAATTGCGAATTACCTCGCGTCGACCGGGCGGGGAGCAGGTGTAATTAGCGGTTGATTCAAACTCGAACTACTGATAGTAAGAGCGGCGATCTCGCTGGTCCTTAGAATTGGAGTCGGTGATGAGGTGACGGATGTTGGCGTATGCGTATGAGATGCGGTTGCAACATATGCGGTCGACATAGGAGCTGAAAAGCCACCTATCTCTTGCCTTGATAATAGATTGAAGCCGGCAAAAAACGTGACCAATATAATGCTTGCAATAGCGACTTGTTGTCGAATTGTTACACTGCTAAACCATCCAGGGCGACTTGCCGGGCTCTCGGGCATCAGAGAGCTTAACTGCGCCTGGCCTGGTCCGGTCGCCTCTATCGTAGAGCGAACGAGCAAGCCAATTCGCTTTTCCGCGGAGACCAATTGCCTGCAGTTAACGCATTCCCTAATATGCCTGGATACCGTTCGTTTTTGTTCTGGTCCTAGAAGCCCGAGCACGTAATCTGAAGCTAGATTTCCGACGTGCTTGCCAGGTGTCGTTTCATTCATGAGATTAAGAGTCACTTGAGCTGCTTATATCTTCGGTCAATTGAATTTTGAGCGCCTTATGGGCAAGTCGCATCCTTGACTCAGCTGTTTTCGATGGAATCTTCAGCACCTCACCAATCTGGGCGTAAGTAAGGCCATCGTAGTATCTCAATATCGCAGTCTCCCTTAGTTTTGGTGATAGATCTCCCAGCGCATTCCATACCAGGAGCTGTCGTTCAGTTAGGGTAATGGCGTCATCGGGTGATATAGCACCCTCATCTACAACCTGTTCTCGTGCAAATGTGCTGATGGCTGTCGTCTGCAGCCATTTTCGTCTCCGCTTATTCCGGCACCTGCTTACGGCAATCTGATAAAGCCAGGTCTTTAAGCTAGCCCTGGTAGGGTCAAAATTATGTAGTTTCCTAAAAGCATATTCAAAGGTATCCTGCAATACTTCTTCAGCATCTTCTTTGTGGCGTAAAAGCGAGAAGCATAGTCGATAAATAACGCCTGCATATTGGTTATACACCTCGACATAGGCAGATTCCTCACCAGCCAAGCATTGTTCCACCCAGTAATCAAGCTTCGCCTGGGAGGTAGAAACCAGCGCCTCAGAAGCTGACATAGCGGAGCTGTCCACTAGTTGACACCTGCCAAATCAGACTGCAACCAGAAAATAAGTCGTTCTTCTATGATCGGCAGCTGAGCGTCATGGAAGAGCCACCAGGCTAACAATTGTGAAGGAGACAGAGGATAGTCTCCTTCTGGTCTCGAATAGCCGAGCTCGATACCGATATACTCATTGGCCAGTTGAGGTTCTGCAATGACCTCAGTCAACAACCCAGATGCCTCAATAGATGGCGATATTCCATCGCCAAGTTCTAACCCTTTCATCTCTCGCAGGTACCAGTTCAAAGACGGATTGTCGATGGTCGAGTAGATATCCAGATCCACCTCAGAGCCTTTTACCTGCCAAGATACTTGTTGAATCGTTGATGTTAACAATCTGATATCGTCATCTGAAGCACTTTGGACCCAGGGTTCGCGCGGATCATTGGCCGCCTCAGTGCTAAGCCAAATGGCTGTGCTCCATGAGTAACCAACGAGCAGCAAGACAAGGCCAACCAACAAACCCTGGACTGCCGCTCGTCGCTCGCTGCTCCATAGGATTGCCAGAACGATCAGAATGACGGCGACAGCGACGAAAATCAGGAGTATGTGGTAGCTCCTGGTCTGCACATCAAGCGCAATATCACTGGCGAGAAGTCGACTAAAACGGCCGAGGTTTACATAGATGACGCTGCCCAGAAGGGCGACCACGAGGGCAACCAACCACTTCAAAGCCCCTGTCTTAACGCGGAAAACCGCATCTACAAAGGCACCGATAAGCAAAAAACCAGCCAGCGATAATACAAGCGTATTCGTCATGACACTTCGCTGCAGGAAAAGCAGGATGAGAGCAGCCACAAACCAATATAAGAGCATCATGGGGAAGGATTTGGCCCGCCATGTAGCCCAGATGATGGCCATACCCCCAACGAGCACAACTATCAATTCATATCGGATGAATGCGGAAAGCGGCCGCAACCAATCTTGAACCGCGACAGTTCCAAAGAAGGACGTGATCCATTCCGCGAATATTCGTGTCGCGCCTCCGATCCCACCCATGGAAAGCAAAAATCCTGATCCCACAAAGAGGAATGTTCCGAGTGCCATGAGTGCCGAGTTTCGCAGCGTACTGGGATCCGGTTTGTATGATGGGCGGCGATTGCCTAGCTCATCCTTAAATAGAGACGGCCCGAGTCTTATCTGCCCGAGCCAGGCTGCACCTAGGGTCACCAGGATGCTGTAGAACAACTCCGAACTGGCAAGACCTAAGCCCAGGGCAAATCCATTGATGTAAAACCAATTTTTACGATTTGTAGATTGGAAATTCAACCAACCAACAAATAACAGGAACCCGGCGAATAGCGCGATGGAAGTACCGCCAACAGTCCTTGAGGATATGACGAATATTGGGGACACGGCTATCAGCAGGGCCGCAATCAAGGCACCAAGCCGGCCAGTGAAGCTTCTAAGCCACCAGGGCAGGAGTATCACAGCTATTCCGAAAACGGAAGGCACAAGGCGCATGACTGCATCTCCGAATCCAAGAAGCTGAGTCAAAGGAGAGGTGAGGGCATGATAGGCCGGGCTAACAACGGCTAACGCCTCAGCCCCAGGCTGCCATGCATTCCATACGGCAAGAGCTTGGGTTGCTTCAGCTGGAGACAGAGGTATTTTACCGAGGCCAAGCAACCGTGTAATCACCCCAATGAGAATGACCGCACCGTATAGAGCATGCTCAAGGGTCAACCTGGAGACAAAACTGTCTCCGCTGACATTCGTTTCCTGCTGCGTTCCGGCTTCTATATCAATTTCCATTTTCGCGTCAGCTTTACTCCACCTCGTTTGATGGCGTCCATCTATAAATCTTCACACTTTCATTTTCAAAAGCCAAGTCGAGACGCTGATCGAATGATTCTTCGGCTCTCGGGGTAAGGGTACTTCTTTCGAGAGAACCAAGGAATATATAACTCACGTCATATTCATCAAGTAATGCTGTTATCCGCTCCCAATCCAGGCCATCATAAATTATCTCAACGGCCGATCCGCGTACGGCGGGTTCAGCTGTGCTGCCCCGCCACTGATATTCATGTCCCGCCCATCCAAGGAGGGTTGGAATTCCCGTATTAGCCGAGACGCGCCCATAATTTGTATATTGCCCGCCGACAGCTTCTACAACTACCGCCATCCCATCCGCATTTTGATCCAGCCAGGCAATTGCCTCCAGCTCGTCGGGGTTGTATCTCTCGATATAGGCGAGGCCATCTAGGGTAGCGGGCGCTCGGCTCTCCGAAGCGGTAGAGCCACGATATTCGGCTGCTCTAGATTGGACCGCATAATAAGGGAACAGCAATGATGCGACCAGGGCTACTCCATAAGCGCTGGTTGCCAGGATCCCGGCAAGGCGGAAATTTCGCAGCAGGTAATCCAAGCTAAAGAGGGCCACGACGCCGAATAAAACCCATGCCTGGTAGTAGAATTTGAATATGGTGTTCAGTCTCTGGCCGAAATTGTCCTTCAGATACACAAACTCCGGACCGAGGACAAGAAGGATGCCGGTCAAAACCAGTAGAAATATAAAGGGCAGCATATTCGGCAGCGATACGCGATCTAAAACAGATCGCTGTTCGCTCGTGGCCGGATTGGCAGAAATGTTTTCGTCAACCAGTGGCTGATCGATGGCCTGCTCCTCGGAAACCGTCGCCGGTTCGGTCATCTCGGACGCTGTCAGCTCAGACGCTCTCATCTCAGACGCTGTCATCTCAGACGCTGTCAGCTCAGACGCTGCCATCTCAGACGCTATCAGCTCTGACGACGGCACAACAGACGCTGTCATCTCAACCGTTGTCTCTTGATCAGCTAGCTGATCTCTCGACTGAGGGTCAAAGTCCCTGTCGAGTAGGCGCATAATCAAATAGACTGCGATAAGTATCTCAATCGAAAGAGCAATAATCAGGGCAGAATGAGGAGCACGGGCCACCAGAATAGTTGGGAGAAGTGTTGTTATAGCGGCAACCGCCCACCGGAACCGGAGAAATGAGGAGGGATCCAACGGTAATTCTGGCAAACTGCGATCAAGATCGTCAGCCAGGGAATAGATCGTTGACAGACTTTCGTCGCTCGTAGCGATTAACAGACCAAAAAACAACATCATTAGCACCAAAGCAATGATGATCCCCATCGAGATTCCAATAGACCAGGTCCAATAGTGTCGAACTTTGGTTGCGGATGGAGTCCTCATAGCACGGATGAAAAGGGCGAGGGACAATGCAATCACACCTATGAAAGACATACCAAAGATAACAAGCACATGTACCAAGCGGGTAGGTCTCATTGTCATTGGCAGAATGAAGGGGGGGCCTGCTTGTGAACGGAATCCTAGATAGAATGGCAAGTAAAGGATCAACGAGCCGATGGTCAAGACAACGGCGAAGGTAAGGCTTTGCCAGAGTAATGTTCTCTGCCAGTGACCTGTTTGACGCCATCTGCCAAGCAGGAAAGCGCCGACAATGATGAACAGATGGATGAGTACATCCCACGTATTCAGGAAGGACAATCCCCCAAGAATAATGGCAGTAAAGAGAAGCAAGATCCCATCTCTTGAATTGAGCTTCTTCACGGTCGCACGGTATCTACCAGGTTTGGCAAGCTTCTTCAGATCAAGGTTTCCAAAGCCAGGGTGAAGCCACCAGGACAAGGCGACGGCGATACTGAGGAAAGCGAATGGAAGCGATAGGACGTGCGAATGCAGGTCGCCTAAGATAAAACTAAAGCCGGGGAACTCCGCGATAGGCTCGAGGCCAGCTTCCTCGCGACCAGAGAGGCTGTACTCATGGATTACTCGAGAGGAACGCCACCACCACCATTGAGATGATTCGTAGCGAGGCGTTGAAGCCTCACCCGGTGATTCATTCAGATCTCTTATATCCAACCATTCCCATAACTCTGGTGAGCCGACACCCTCGGCATAGAGTACTTCTGCCGCAATCTCCAGATTTCCAGCGATGGGTAGGGCTACTGCCGCAACGATGGCAAATATCATAGCGGTCCGCTTGATCGCCGCCCGGCTTGAGGAAATCAGGTTGTAGACGAGGCCGAAGGCTCCAAGGGCACTAGCCGCGGCAAGCCAGGCAAGGGCTAAATTGTAACCAACCGCCTCCTGGACCACTGCCAATCTCGTTATGACTGAGGTGATTACGTAGCCAAAGTAGTAGTAGCTAATGGCAAATCCAGATAACCAGGGATCGAGGGGTGGAAACTCCTGGCTTCTTCCCATGGAGTTTAGAAACGCGAACTCCATCGGTTTTTCTGTGCCTGTGATCGATGGATTCTGGGACCGAACCCAAGTCCAAAGGGCGAAAATGATGGCAAAAACCAGTTCCGCGACGAGGACGTAGCGCCAGTGCTCTCGCAGCCATGATAAAACGGATTGGTTTTCCTCGGATTCTGAGCGTTGGCGATAGAAGGACCAGATTGAAAGGGCGATCATGATCCCGACTGCGAGAAATATACCCCCAAGGCTGTTGTCGATGAACCCCACTGAGCCAAGGAACCAGAAAAGGTAGCCAACAATGAGGAGACCAATCAACTTGGTAAACGCGTAGCCGCGATCGGGAATTCGGCCGAGAACGTAGTACGTAAAGGGCGTAGCGACGATCCCTATCACCGAAACAACAGCCCACCAGCGGAAGGCGGCAAAAATATCACTCAAGGCCATTGTCCACGTTCTTTATCGCCACCATGAAGCAGAATCCGTTGATCCGGAGGGAGATATGACCCAGAATCATCTCAGCCAATTACCTCATAAATGCTAGCACCACCATTACGATAGACTTCGTCCAGGAGCCCTTGATCAACCATATCGTCGAACTTGACCAGTCCTTGCGGATGGTAATAGATCCACTCGAGCTGACCAGCATAAACGTATTTCACATCATACTTTTCGAGTATCTGCAACGCCTGGGCCACATCGGTGGTGTTGTACAGGTTGTTGACATCATTAATCCGGCTGGATACCAGGGAGGCTGGCATCACAGCTCGCTGCTGACGTTGGTGCCAATCCCAGCCAACTATAGAGGGCAAGCCTGTGTACATGGAGACTCGACTGGAAGCCTGCCGATAGGGATTAGATCCATGAGCCTCGGCGATGACCGGTGTTCCCTCTATATTTTGCTGCATCCATCGAATGGCATCGTAGTCGTAACTCAGGTCGACGGTCTTGCCTGAACCATCGAATCCAACATCGTTGTAAGTTGTAACTTCCATGAAAGCCATGCTGTCAAGGGTCTTTGGTGCGTCTGGATTCATTCGGACATCCCACTTGGCTTTGGTAGCCAGAACGGGATAGAGAGCCGCCGCAAAGAGCAGCAGGGCGAGGGCGAAGGACCATATCCGGCGGACTCTAGGCCGTCCTTTGAGAGCCTCCCATGCCGCGACAATTGATGCGCCGCTGACGATGCTGAGCATCAACCAGACCTGCAAGTAGAATTTGAAAACTGTATTCATCCGGCCAATATCGCCGTCTAAGACGATAAATTCGACCATAAGTGTCAGAGTAAACGCGCCAGATATCAGCACCAACATGATTCTCCGGCTGGTCGAAATGGCGGGCCGGAGGGCGAGTATGCCAGCAAACACGGCAACAGGAAGAGCCAGAGGCACAACCATATAACCTTTAGCCATCAGAAATGCCGATAGTAGTGGGATCAGGGCCAGGATGATGATCACGGGCCAGGCATACGGCTGCCACTTCTCAAGCGATTCTCTCGACCATTTCTTGCTCCATGACCGGAACTCTATCGCCAGATAACTGAGGATAAAAAATAGGAACAATCCATAAATGACTAGATAGCGACTCAGATGCGTAAACGAACCAGGCCAAAGTGATACCGAAGAATAGGCGACGCCATAGTTCTCCGCGAATGGTAAGAACGGAATAACCGAAAGGGCGACAATTGCGGTAGAGTAAACCAGGACATGTCCGATCATCCGCAGATTCAACTGATCAAACTTGCGGTAGGCGACGTAAGTAACAGCCAGGACGCCGATCAGGAGGTAGGTCGGGAAATCCCAGGTATTCGTAGGACGTAGTACACCAATTGCTAGACCACCAACAATCCAGGTTGCTCCGGTCTCCCAGAAACTCTGTTTTGCCCTCAACTCCGTTTGTAGAGCCATTGATATAGCCCAAGCAAGGGCAAGCAGCGTCAAGGGTAGGGCGATCATATGAGCGTGAAGATCCCCGTACAAGAATGTGAAGAACGGGAATTCAGTGATGGGCTGGACTTCACCGGGTTCAGCGTTTATGGCCCGGCTCGCGAGCCAGAACCAATCTCCGGGATAAATCGGAGCAGCGCGATCTGTGAAGGCGATATCGATACCACCATCAACCGTGCGCACAAAAGTATCTAGAGGGCCAAAACCTGTATCCACTTCGCTGTCGCTAGCTTTTTGCCAGGTGTATAGTAAAACCGGAACCTCAGCCAGGTTGCCTAGAACAACGCACAAAAGAGCCGCAGATAATCCTGCGGCTACAGCTTTGCCCTTGAGCCGTGACAGGCTTGTTCTGAACGATCGCCATTCCAAGCCAGCACCAGTCTCTTCCTGACGCATTCTTCTTCGAGCGGTGAGGTTATAGGCAAGACTGAATACCCCCATACCCGTAAAACTAAACAACATCGGAAGGATGAGGTTGTATGAGATCGTTGGCAGGATTCCGAGAAGTTTGGTCAATACGCCAACAAATACGAAACCGTAATAATAGTAATTGATCGCTCCACCCGAGAACCATGGATCATATGGTGGAAAATAGCTGCTCTTCAAAACGGCGTTGAAATAGGATAAATCCATCGGCTTCTCGCCGCCCCATATGACGTCCCATGCATCGGGATTACCCAATCGAATCACGATCAATAGGATGAAGAGCGTCAAAGCCACCAACTCGGTGATCCCGATTAGCACGTAGTTCTCTTTGATATAGGTATAGAGCTCCCTACGTTTCTTTTTCGCGATCCCCAGGTTGGCGATGAACAGCAGGATCAAGCCAAGAAGCAAGGTGCTTCGTGTGTTGGGAAGTATCTGTAAACTAGCCAGGATCCAACCGAAATATGATATGAGCAGGATTCCCAAAATCCGGGCGAAGGGATAACCTCGATCTGAGAGACCTCGAAAAACCACGAAACTGATCGGGAAAAATAGCCAGCCAATGATGATGACCGCAAGCCACCAAACGATAGCCGAGAGCCAAGGATTGTTTGCTAACAGCCCGTCGAGATCAAACAGGGCGTTAAATGAACCTTCGCCACGCTGCTGCAGCTCAGTCTCTCTGTCCAGAAGCAATCCATTGGGTGCTTTGGTAGCCTGGCCAGGTGTCGTGAACACGACCTGGTCGAGGTCAACGGATCCAAGAACTTGCCGGACTACTTCAGGATCATAGGCATCGCTCTTTGCGAAAATCCAAACTGGTGGATGATCGTAGACGCTAAAAGCTTCTTCGACGGCTAGTTTACCGGCAGGAGGCCATCCAATTTCGGGAGGAGAGCCCCAATTAACTTCGCCTCCCACGTCGCTGACGTACAAAGGGCCTACATGAAGGTCTGCGTGGAATTGGATCAATGGTTCAAACCCAAGCTCTCCACTAAACAATGCTTCGTAATAACGAGTGGTGAGGGGGTAGGTCAGTGGTAGCCTTGGCACTGACCACAATGCCCTTTGACTGCTCAGAACGATATAATCAGATTCCTCCAGCCACCGGTAAAAGCTCTCGCGCTTGTTCTCACTGTCTGGGTGGGTAATCGGAATCAACCCTTCGCTCAATCCATCAAAGTACATTGAGTATGGGTCTTGGCCCTCATAGCGGACTGGTAACGAGTCATCCCAATGCTCATTGGCTAATCGACTGGTGGAGGCGACAAATGATCCACCAGCTCCGCCTTCAGCGAGAACAAGGTATCGCTCCTCGCCCGCTAGTTGGATCTCAGGGAAGGTAAATGTCACAGCTTGCCGTTCTCTACCGAGGTCAAACGATTGGCTCGCCTCACCGAGGGCGACTCCATCTGTAAGATTTACCAGGGTAACCCTAAGACTTTCCCCGACATCGCTTTGCTGATCACCTTCCGCATCGCTTAAGTAATTGAAGCGGACGCCAGTGAGCAGAGCATCCTCAGGAACCGAAAACTCAAGTCTGAGAGGAGGTCCACCGGCGTAAAACTCATACCTGCGCAGCGCCAATTGCTTTTGATGCTCCTCTCCGTCGCTCTCGTAGAGCAGCGTCGCGCCAGAAGGGATGTTTTCGAACATCCAGGCTGATGCCTCTACTCGGGTAACTGGGTTGCGGAAAATATCTAAAAAGGAATTGGCCCACAAGAATGAGGGCACAACAACAAGGACAATGAGTACGCCTGCAAGAATACGTTTCAGCCGGTTTTGACCTGCGCGATTCAACACTTCAATCAGAGCCCAGCCGGCGAGGAGAAATAGGAAGGGATAAATCGGTAGAAAGTACCTGATTGACTTCACCCATCGAGTTGACATAAAGATAAAGTAAAGTCCCGTCCAGACTACCAAAAGTAAATGCGACGTCCAGTCCGGTCTGGCGCGAATGATCCGCCATAGAGCCCAGAAGAAACCGACC
>DASRZI010000365.1:0-4100 GCA_035686605.1 Candidatus Zixiibacteriota bacterium | reverse complement strand
TGATGATCATCACCGCCGCAAATAACAGCCCAAACTTGCTGGCTGTCGAGAGTTTGAGCAGATGGGTCAGTTTGCGTTTCTAATCACTCTCGTCTTGGGGCGTAGCGTGTCGCCGTTGAAACACTACCCTGCCAATTAGACCGGCAAGCAGCATTGCGCCGAGGGGAACGATCACAGTACGCTGGAAACATTCTCGTTGTCTAAATTACAGACACACCTTCAACGCTATCTGGAAAACGGACCAATTTGCCGTCCGTAGCCTTCACATCTTCTTGCTATCATCGGGAAGATCTGAACCTCAGAATAAGTATATATATCCTAAATGAAGGAACCGCCCCCTATCCGAAACGGGAGCGGTTCCCGATCGCAACCCAAGCACCATATGGGCAGTGCGTTGGGATTTGGTCGGCAATGCCTGGATTATGAGACAAGGGAGGAGTGTTTCCACCAGGCATTGCTCTATGTCTGATCAGTTTGTTCGAGCTGCGGTTCCTTCAGCCCTATCCGATGATATCTACTCTCAAGATACAAAGGAGGTATGACAAACGTCATGATAGAGTTGTGACAATTTCGTGACAGAAGCAGCCTTGTCATCGCCTATGGCCAGGTACAATTCGCGGATGCACAGGGGAGATGCTCGCCAGGTCATCCATCACCTTCAATGTCCGGTGCCGGAACCTCTGGTAGATGTGAACTACTAACGATGCCACCATTGCGGTACCGTTGGCAAGCTCCAGAATGATTTAGTTGTCTCTGGTTACCAGGGTGTTATTCAGAAGGCAGAATCAGGCCATAACCAAGTCCGGGCACGTTTTCAATGTAGGTAGGCCGGGCTGAATCAGGCTCAATTTTGCGGCGGAGGCGACTGACCACTTGGCGAAGCATGTCCCGGTCGCCACCCTCGGGACCCCAGACTTGGGCGATGATGGCCTCGCTGGTGAGAACGTGACCGGCGTTGATCATCAAATAGCGTAGCAGCCGGTTCTCTAAGGGAGTTAGAGAAACAGTCCTATCTGGGCCGATGCGCAGTTCGCGCCGGCTAGCATCGAGGGTAAGCTCGCCGACCCGGTGAACGGCCGGCACATGGGTTTGGCCAGAACGGCGCAGCACTGCCTTCACGCGGGCGACCAATTGGCGCGGGCTAAATGGCTTTGGAATGTAATCGTCAGCGCCTAATTCTAGCCCTTGTACAATGTCATCATCTTCGCCTCGTACGGTGAGCATGATGATTGGCGTATCGGCTTCGGCCCGTATACGACGGCAAACGGTGAAACCATCTACTTTAGGCAGGTTCAAATCTAAGACGATCACGTCTGGCTGTTCGGTTCGCCACTTTTGTAAAGCGCTTTGGCCATCGTATGCCAGGCTCACCTGGAATCCCTCTTGGCGCAGGGTAAAAGCCAATAGGTCGGCCAGTACGCGATCGTCATCAACCACTAATGCGTGCATGTTCATCTGCTAAAGGTAATGTGAACCAGAAAACGGAACCACCACCCGTCCGGTCTTCCACTCCTACCGCACCGCCATGAGCCTCGATAATCGCCTTGGCTACAGAGAGGCCCAGCCCCGCGCCGTGCCGGGATAGGCTATCAAGAGAGGCAGGATGCACAAAGGGGCGAAATAAGTCGGGACGGAAACCTTCTGGTACACCTGGTCCTCGGTCAGCCACGGCAATGCGTGTCCAATTATCCACGGTCGTGACCCGAATGGTAATTTCTGTG
Organism: Candidatus Zixiibacteriota bacterium; assembly: GCA_035686605.1. Classification (GTDB taxonomy): domain Bacteria; phylum Chloroflexota; class Anaerolineae; order Promineifilales; family Promineifilaceae; genus UBA11865. The sequence goes on along the minus strand of DASRZI010000365.1, from coordinate 2,379 downwards.
TTATCAGGGCTGTACTTTACGGCATTCGAAAGTAAGTTGACCAAGACTTGTACGGTGCGACGCGAGTCGGCATGTACTGAAGGGATAGTCGCCGGCAGTTCGAGGACAAGGCGCTTATTGTATTTGGTCTGAAGTGGTTGCATGATATGCGTGGCCTCGGCTATCACGTGGCCCAGATCGGTTGGATGCGGATAGACGCGGAAGCGACCGGCTTCAAGCTTGGCGCTCTCCAGAAGATTGTCGATCAAGGTTTGCAGGCTTAGAATGCTCAAGTGTAAAGCCTTCAGCAATTCTTGCAGCTCTGCCCTGCTTAAAGTAGAGGCCTGATCCAGAAGCAACTCGGCCGACGCCGCAAGTGCGGAAAGAGGGGTCCGAAACTCGTGGGTGATGTTAGCCAGGAATTCTCCTACGAGACGATGCATGGTTTCCGTGTCACTAACATCACGTAATACAAGGGCCACGCCACTCTCCGAGGATGCCGGAGGTGTCAGGCGGGCGCCAGTAATGGCCAAGGTTGCCTGACGACCGCTATCCAGCCGCAGCGTGATCTTGTGACGTTTACCGACTGGTGGCAGGTGGCGGCTAAAAGGTTCGTCACTTTCGGCCAGTTTGAACACCTCATCGCAGCTACTCCCGAGGGCCATTACCTTGTTCCAACCGGTGATGCGTTCCGCCCCTGAGCTGAAAAAAGTGATGCGGTTGTTTTTATCCAGGATCACGATTCCTTCCACAATGGCCTCTAACAAGTGTTCGGACCATGCCTGCGCCTGTCTTAGCTCATTGATGGTTCGCCGGAGATCCATGCGGGCCGTTTCTAGCGCATGCGCCACCTGGGTAACCTCGTACACTCCCTCTTGCACAGTTACTGGCTGTTCTAGGCTACCTTCGCTAAAAGTGGTAGCTGCGTCGGCCAATTGCGCCAGCGGACGGCCAATGCGTCGGGCCAGGAATACGCCAAGAACAGAACCGACCAAAGCAATTGTGATGACGCTTCCAGATAGCGCCCAGACAAGATGGCGTTCTGTGGTGGCTATATCTCCCACAGCCAGCGCTATCTCATCTTCAAGTTCGAACCCATGGACCGGGCCCACCTCATCTATGAGAACCCGCGTGGCGTAATAGGGTTGACCGTCAATCTGAAGAGTTAATGGGTCGCCTATGCTAGTCGGCCGGGCGGCAGTCGAAAAACTAGTGATAGATCCCCGATCAGAAGTTCCGGCAGGTAGGCTACTCGTAACTGGTTGACCATCGGTGTATAGAGTGTGTTCCAGGCCGGTCTGCTCGCGTAACTGAATGACAAATTCATCATCCAGAGCGACGCCGGCGACGACCTTGCCTTGGATGCCAGTTTCACTTGCCGCTCTGGAGCCAATAGTATAGGCAGCAAGAAGCCATACTGGCGGTGTTGTCGACCCTGGTACGATATAAAAACCTGCCGATTCTTCAACAGCACAAATATCGCTCGTGACACTTGCTCCAGCCACGGCGACCATTTGATGATCGTTATCGCAAACAAGTAACAAGTCTAGCTCGGTATCGCTCCGCAGTGTTTGCAGGTACCGGCTTAACACTGCCTGGTTGCCCTGGTCTAGCAAAGTGTGCAGTGTGGGACGATGGCCCGTAAGTGTAGCTAAGTGGACAACGTTGCTTTCCCAGCCTGTGTAAAGGGCCTGAGTCGCGCGACTACCCTGGTCTACTTGTGCCCAGGCCTGTCGGTGGATCTGATTGCGAATTAACAGAATGGCCGGTAACCCGACCGCAATCGCCGTCACCAGCACCAATACCACGAAGCTCAGAACCAATTGCACTGTCAGGCTGAGCCGGTCGATGCCGAAGTGTCGTCTCATAAGATAGATTATTGATTGTGCGCTCTTGGTTTGTCAATGTAATTAATAATACAGACGAATACGAGCAAAAACCCGCAGACGCGCCCGGGGATTTGCGCCATCGAAATAGCCCACATTGAGACCTAGAGAGTATCATATCCATAGTAATTGTTAATCGACGGCAATCGAAAGTGCGCTGTGCATCATGGTACATACCCCAGTCGCTAGCTATCGATTAGCTAATCCATGTGAACCCTGTCCGAAAAAACCGCTCAATCTTAACGGTATTAGTCCAGTCCTCATTCAACTCCTTACCTCTAAGGGTACTCTACCGGAAATCGCATCCGAAAATCAAAGCCCCGTTAATTAATGTTGAAATGAGTTTCCGAACAGGAATTGACACCTGGTTTGGTGGCTGTAGAATATCGTAAAGATTATTCAATTTTGCCCCGAGAGGCTGATTTACAATAATGTTGCAGATCAGACCCCACGGTTCCTTCAAAAATCGCTAATTGTTAAAGGATTCTACCACGAGTAGAATAGCATAAACGAC
>DASRZI010000364.1:0-13604 GCA_035686605.1 Candidatus Zixiibacteriota bacterium | reverse complement strand
CTACCATTCTTTGATCGTCGAGGATCCGGTGCCCGAGACGCTGGAAGTAACCGCGTTCACTAGCGACGGAGAAATTATGGGCTTGAAGCACAAGGTACACCCGGTGATGGGGGTTCAATTTCATCCAGAGAGCATCCTTACGGAACATGGGAAGCGTATTATGCTCAATTTTCTCGAAGGGCGATGAGTTTCTCAAGCTGCATTGTTCCACTGTCACTTCAGGATGAATTCGGACTTGTCGGTTTAGGATTCCCTTCTAAGCCCTTCGGCTCATGAGAACTGATTACCGGATGAGAATGTAAGGATTAACTATGCCACTAAAAAGCGAAATCGCCGCGCTTGTAAGATTTCACGATCTCACTACTGACCAGGCCGAGCAGGCGATGAATATCATTATGAATGGGGAGTCCTCGCCTGCCCAGATTGCCAGCTACCTGACAGCACTTCGAATGAAAGGTGAGACCGTCGAGGAAATTACGGGCAGCGCCAGGGCTATGCGCTCCCATGTAGTCAGCGTCGATATGAGCGTCATGGGGCAAACCTCGGACGAAATGCTGGTAGATACATGCGGTACGGGTGGCGATGGAAAGCACACTTTCAATATCTCGACCGCGGCTGCGTTCGTCGTAGCCGGACAAGGCGTAAAAGTTGCTAAACATGGAAACAGGGCTGCGAGCAGCAAATGCGGATCAGCCGACGTCTTGATTGCCTTGGGTGGCAATCTCGATCTCATTCCAAATCAAGTAGCCCAGTGCATTGAGGAAATTGGTATAGGTTTTCTCTACGCGATTAATCACCATCCAGCCATGAGACATGCTATCGGACCGCGGCGAGATATTGGACAGCGGACGATATTCAACGTCCTGGGTCCATTGACCAATCCTGCAGCGGCTACTCACCAGCTGATTGGCGTCTATGATCCGTCCCTCACTGAGCCAATGGCCCGAGTACTCGGCGTCCTGGGAAGTAGGGCGGCGCTTGTGGTTCACGGAGCAGATGGCTTAGACGAGCTGTCTACCACCGGTGTGAACCGGGTCAGCCGCCTGGATAGCGACGGCGTCGAGACTTTCGAATTGGATCCACAAGATTTGGGCTTTGCTCGGGCTGATCTGGATGATTTTCAGGGCGATACACCTATAGAAAACGCGCAAATCCTGCGCGATATTCTCTCCGGCAGGGATCAAGGTCCTCGCCGGGATATCGTCCTTTTGAATGCAGCCGCCGCCCTCGCCCTGGAGGATGGAAATCTCAAAAGAGGAGTTGAGCTGAGTCGAAGATCTATCGATAGCGGCGACGCATTAAAGAAACTCGATTCCTGGATAGTCATGACGAATGACTTCCGCTAAGAACGACTAAACCTGCGACGTAGGTCTGAATAGTTTCAAGAGAGCAAGAGCTATGAGTGTATCGAATAAATCAAAACGCCGAGGAACAATCCTTGATGAAATCATGCGCTATCGAAGAGAGCAGCTTCCAGTGGTGATGCGCAATATACCGCTGGCTGATCTTCGAGCTTTCGCAAGTGTGGCGCCGCCAACAACCAGTTTTGCGTCTGCTTTGAAAGCGCCCGGTGTGTCCTTGATAGCAGAGTGCAAAAAAGCCTCTCCCAGTCGCGGTCTCATCGCACCCCATTATGATCCGCTGGAGCTGACTGCGTCATACATGAAAGCCGGGGCGGCTGCCATCTCTGTCCTGACAGACGCTCGCTACTTTCAAGGTTCTCTGGACGACCTGCGAGATGTAAGAGAGATGATCGAGAGCAGCGCCAGCTCTAAACCCAGCAAACATCCCCCGAAAAGAGTACCCATTATGCGGAAGGACTTCATCTTTCATCCCTACCAGGTTTATGAAGCCCGGGTCGCAGGGGCAGACGCAATCTTGCTGATCGCCGCCGTCTTGGAAGATGGAGAAATCGCTTCCCTTCGAGATCTAGCAGGCGAACTGGGGATGGATGCGCTCATAGAGATCCACGATGAGGACGAACTGAAACGGGTGACGGCCCTCTCACCCCGTATTATTGGGATAAACAACCGCAATCTTCAGACCTTCGAGGTTGATTTTGAGATAACCGCCCGGCTGCGCGAGAAAATTCAGGAGGACGTCATCACGGTATCCGAAAGCGGAATTAACTCGACTCAAGATGTTGTGCGCATGAGAGAACTGGGCGTGGACGCAATCCTCGTCGGTTCATCCCTGGTGCGTAGCAAGGATGTGGTCACCCAGGCTCGGGAATTTGTCAAAGCCGGAAAGAGTGATTAACTATCGCTCGATGTCTGAAATACCACCTAGTGCGTTCAGTTTAAGCACGACGCTTTGATTTCGCTCAAATGTGCTCCATTCTTCCAAATCAACGGTGTGTTTTCTGATTTCGCCGTCCTGATCCTTAAAAATGATGGTATAGGTCTGTGATCGCTCCCCTTCGCGTTCGTCGCCTGTTAGATCAGCTCTAGGCCAGAATGGTGAATGATCTCCCCCACCCTCTTGCGCGGTCCTAATGACGATCCATTTGTCGATTTCATAGGTGTAATAGGGCTGGTATACTGGCTCCTGCCGGTACACGTTGTCCTCAATCGTACAAATCTTGTCCGTGAAGAATCCATTGCCCTGGTCTATCTGTCCGCAGACCTCTTTCCGTACATCTACGTGGTCCAGTACTTCTTCGTCGTGGTGCTTTTCCTGGCGTTCACTCAGAATAATCGCCCCAGCCGGAAGGTCCCAGCCTTCCTCGGTTACCGTTCGAAAAGCCTCTATATCAATCGCACGCTGCCATTCAAAGCCATCGACCGATGAAGTAACATCTTTCCCACCGAAAATCAGAAAAGCGAGGATACCGATGCAAGCCAGGACAAGGATTACGCCGCCAATAATGACGAGAGGACCCACCTTCGATTTCTGACCGGCATCTTCTGCCGGTGGTGCAGGTCTCCCTACATCCAGATCCATATCTCCGGTCGTAGGCACCTCATCAAGACCATAGGTCTTAACCTCTTGTTCTTCGCTGGTTGCCTCTCGCAACGCTCCGCAGGCCCGACAAGATGTCGCTTCGCTCTCATTGCTCGTTGCGCAAAAGGCACAAATCCAATCTGGGCTCTTACCCGCCTCGGCCAACAGCTTGTCATCGGTAACCTCTTGAGCGTCATCGGGCAGGTAAAATTTGGTAGCTTCTGGTCGCGATCGACCACAGTTACCACATGATTTATCACGTCCGAGATTTCCCGTCGTGCCGCAGTAGACGCAGTCCCATCTCGCCTCGCGAGTTGCCATCGTTACGACCTCCTACAAATTCATTTAGCGATTCCCGAATAATCCCTTCGGAGCTCGGATTATTACGATTTAATGTGATTAAGGCAACATGACGGCGACCATGCTGGCGTTATAGTTGATACAAAGTATCATTAAGGCTTATTTGGCCATTAGCATAGCCTTGGTCAAGATTGCTGACTATCTATATGTGTTTTTATCCTGATGGACAATAGGAAATGAGCACCTCTTTATCAAATCTCCGCCTCAAGGGAATCCGGCACCAACACGCATCTCCAGTCATCGATTTGGAGAATGCTGGTGTTTCCTATCAATCTTCAAATAATAGGAATGCTGATCGGGCCTTGACTGATCTCACCTTTCGAATCAATCCTGGCGAGCAAGTCGCCGTGGTTGGACCAAATGGGGCCGGTAAAAGCACCCTCATTAAGTTGGTTGCTGGCATTATCCAGCCCACTAGCGGCTCTGTCGAAGTCTATGGCACCGGACCTGATGGCCACATTTGCATCGGCTATGTACCCCAGAGAAGCCAGATCGACTTCTCATTCCCTGTGACCGTTGAAGAAGTAGTGATGATGGGCCGGGTTGGAAAGATTGGTCTTTTCCGCTGGCCAAAAAGCCGAGATTGGTCTGTCGTTCATGAAAGCTTATCAAGGGTTTTCGCTAGCGATCTGTCCAAAAGGCAAATAGGAGAACTTTCCGGAGGACAGCAGCAGCGGGTATTTATTGCCCGAGCTCTCGCCCAAGAGGCAGAGATCTTGCTGCTGGACGAACCGCTAGCTGGCCTCGATATTCCTAGCCAGGAAGCGATATTTGAGATACTGGAAGGCCTCTCTCCTGATAATGTGACGGTCATGCTGGCTACTCATGATCTTGAGCTTGCCGCAGATAGATTCGACCGTGTAATGCTGCTTAATAAGCGGCTCATCGCCTTTGACCGTCCTTCGGTTGTGCTCACTCCAGAATACTTGATGTCAGCCTACAGCGGTCACCTCCACCGGATAAATGGCGAAGAAGGGCCGATCCTTCTTACAGACGAGTGTCATGATCCGGTTGGGCAAATCTAGGTAGGAGGCAAGTCAATTGATGGCCTGCATAGGTTGTGATCCGGGATTGAATAACGATGGCTGATCTCATCTCAATTATCGCCGAACCCTGGCAGTACGGATTTATGGTTCGAGCCCTCTTGGCCACTGCGATGGTTGGCGTGGTTTGCTCAGTCCTGGGAGCGTATGTCGTATTAAGAGGGATGGCTTTCTTCGGCGATGCCCTTGCCCATTCGATCCTTCCTGGAGTTGTGTTCGCCTTCATTCTTGGTTGGCCACTTGCCATTGGCGCTTTAGCGGTCGGCATCCTGGCAGCGATCGCCATCGGAGCCCTGTCAAGCAGGGGGTTGCTCAAGGAGGATACGGCGATTGGCGTGATTTTCGCAGGCGCCTTCGCTCTGGGTGTAGCCATGCTGTCAGTCTTTGGAACCTACACTGTGGATTTGGCTCACTTTCTGTTTGGCAATCCGCTCGGAGTATCCCAGAGCGACCTGCTGTGGACTTTCTTGCTCGGTGGGCTCGTACTCCTTGTTGTATTTCTCTTTTACAAGGAGTTGATGATTGTTTCTTTTGATCCCCTTTTGGCAACCACGCTTCGTCTACCAGTCGGTTTTTTCCGCTATTTACTCCTGGTTCTCCTGGCGATTACCATCGTGGTGTCGATTCAGGTGGTCGGTATAGCCCTGGTTGTGGCGATGCTGGTTACTCCCGCGGCATCGGCTTTGCTTCTCACGCAGCGCCTCTGGAGGATGATGGTCGTGGCCGGTGCTATCGGGGCAGGATCTGGATTGGTTGGACTGTATGTTTCATACTATTGGTCAATCGCCGCAGGTCCTGCCATTGTTCTGGTCGCGACTGCTGTCTTCGTCGTCGTTTTCTTGTCAGCGCCGAGAAAGGGGCTGATATGGAGATTGAAGTCCGCGTAGCGCATGTTACGGGACGTGGCGGTTTCGGAACTTGATTGTATGAATGAGCGAGTTAGCAAACTAGAACAAAGTTTAAGAGACGGTGGTCACCGGTTGACGTCGAGCCGACTCGTCATTCTGGAAGCGTTGGTCGAGAGTGATGGTCATTTGAGCGCCGATGAACTAGCGTCTAGTGTGCGCAGCAGGGACGACAGCGTCAGCCGCATGACGATTTACAGGACCTTGGAGCTCCTGTGCGATCTCGGGCATGTCCGTCCCGTATATCAGGGCACCCGGGCTGCTCGTTTTATTCTCCTCGAAGATGGACGGCACCATCATTTTGTATGTTCGGGGTGCGATCGCGTATACGAGTTTGATGACTGCTTCTTAGAAGAGCTGCTTGATAGGCTGCAAAGCACTGCAGGATTCGATGTGCAGGCCCATTTGCTTGAACTATACGGCCTTTGTGATAGCTGCCAGGCATAGTTATCGCGTTGGGATAGCTGTTTTACTTAGCTAATGAATGTGGCTACTGCGGGCAGTAAGCCTCAGATCTAGCAACTCAGCGAGAATTCCTCGGGGAGAGCCGCGATCGATCAGCCGAGGGAAGATCGCAATATACGCAGCCAGTTATCTCCCATAATCCCTTGTATATCTGGGTCACTGTAACCATAGTTTCCCAGAGCCTTGGCGATTAGAGGCAGATCGGAGACACCAGATATCTCAGCCGGAATCGCTTCAACTCCAAATCCCCCGTCAAAATCTGTTCCTAGACCGACATGTTGAGCGTCGCCGACCAGCTGGCAGATATGATCGATGTGGGCCACCACATGGTCGAGAGTGACATTCTCCTTGGGATCGCCACGTTTGTGACCCTCTTTGAGAAAGGGATTCGCCAGGACAATGCCGATCATTCCATCCCGTTCTATAAGCCGGATGATCTGCGTGTCGGACAGCTGTCGCTGTCCGGGTACGAGGTCGCGGGCGTTGCTATGGGAAGCGATGATCGCCCCCTCATATCTATCGATTGCTTGCAGCGTACCTTCTTCACCCATGTGAGTCAGATCGAGGATCATTCCCAAGTCCGCCATGACCTCCAAAAGCTGGAAACCTTCGGGAGTTATGCCGCCGCCTTCTCGCCAGGCGCCGGCAGCATATCGCGTGTCATCCCAGGCGAGGCCAACGACGCGCAGCCCCCGCTCATGCCACATCTCCAACTCTTCCGGGTTGCGGATAGGATCGGCCCCCTCCATCAGAACAACCATGCCCACCAGGGGATCTGCGCCATCCTTGTGACTGGTGACGATCATCTCGAGATCAGATGCGTTTTGAACCGGTCTCAGATAATCAACTTCATCCCAAAGCAAGTGGTAATAATCAAGTTGGAGCTGCCCTTGCTTGTGAGCCTCGTCAGCGGTCGAATAGACCAATTTCTCATCTTCCTTGAACATGGACGATCTGGCTGGAGCCACAAAGATGGTGGCGAATACGAGGCCTACGCCTGCGTCGCGCAGTTCCGGGAAGGAGACAATAGCCGTCCCAAGTTCACTTCCTTCCCTGGACTCCTTTGTACGAATATCGGCAACGGGTTTTAGCAGCTCGCGTCCATTGCGAATCGCGTTGTACGCTAAATCAAGGTGGGCGTCTACGATGAACATGGTGAAATCCTATTGACATGCTGATGGCTGCAAAGTAAGTATGTAAAAGAACTCTTCAGCCAGATCCAGCGGGCTAGTTAGCAGCACCACATGCCTGGCTGGCCCTTATTTGATGAGGTTCCGGAGAGCGGCCAAATTCACTGGGTCCATCTCCACTTCCTGCCCATCATCGTCTTTTTCTTTCTTGGGAGTTTCCAGGTGTGCCGGATGATCGCTAAATCGAAGGTCGTTGACGAAATTAGCAAAACCCTCTAGGCCAATCTCCCCCTCTCCGATATGGTCATGCCGGTCCCCGCGCTTCCCTAACTCGTATTTGGAATCATTGAGATGGAAACACTTGATTTGATCCAAGCCAACGATCGTGTCAAAATCATCAATCGTCTGTTGGTAGGCATCTTTGGTCCTTATATCGTAACCGGCAGCGAAGATGTGGCACGTATCCAAACAAATGCCTAAACGGCCTTGTTGGCTTTCATCCTGACCGTGCTTCAGGAGGTAGGCGAGGTGTTCGAATTTATACCCTAATGTAGTTCCCGTTCCGGCAGTGGTCTCGAGACAAACCACCGTATTGCAGCCTTCGGTTTCTTTTAGAAGTCGCCGAAGGGCCTTAGCGACATTCTCCAGTCCCGCTTCTTCACCGGCTTCCATATGCGCTCCGGGATGGAAGGTTATAGTCGCAATACCAAGAGCGTCAGCCCTCTCAACTTCAACTTTGAGGGCCTGGTAGGATTTCTCCCACAGTTCCTCATCAGGAGATCCGACGTTAATCAGATAGCTGGCGTGAACTGCAACCGGATAAATATCTGCGAACTCAGCACTCTTTGCCCGAAATTTCTGGATATCGTCATCTGTTAACGGTTTTGCTTTCCACTGGCGGTTGCTCTTGGTAAAAACCATCATGGTCTCGCAGCCGATCTCATGACCGCGTTCGAAAGCCTTGAACAACCCACCGGCAGTGCTTATCTGAGCGCCTAATCGCATTGCGTTTGTCCTCCTGGAAAGGGTTTTCTAGTTAAGTGAGGGGAGCGTCATTATGGCGGCCAAGCCATAATCCCTGAAGCTCGTTTCATCCTCATTATAGACCTACCAGCCGCCTTCAACAATCCGAAGAAGCATGATAATGTGCGAAAAGGCGGCCGCTGTTCAGCGATTATCGGAAATTGCGGAACCGAAGTATCCGACGGCTTCGCCGAAATCAAGCGTGTAAACGCCATCGCCATCAACCTGCCATATGCGGTTGCCAGTCATATCGACGATGAATGAGCCGTCTAGGCGACCTGTTGCCTCCCCATCCAGTGTGTAGAGTACGTTTCCTTCAAGATAGGCGAACAGCTCTCCCTTTCGATCATATAATCCTTTGCCCTTCATCTGCATTCTCCATTCGTTCGCGTAGATCTGCTCCGAGCTGCGTTTGATGAGACAACAGTCATCAATCTTGAGAGTGGTCGGCGTTTAGAAGTCCACAGGTAGCGGCGAACAAATAACCTCCCCAATCTAGCTGACGAACAAACTGCAGCTCTTCTTGAGCGGCTGTGACCCCTATATTGGAAATCCCACCTATATCAGTGTACAAGATCGAGGATGACTTATCAAAGCGAAAGTGCAGATACCATCCCTCGCGAGCCACTAGACACTTCTCGCCGGGTTTACTTAAGAATCGGAAACGAGGTAAGTAGCCCTTATCGTTCCCTCAGCATCTCTCAGGACAGCACTCTCCCCTTCCTCCCAAATGGCTTCGTTCAAACCCCAGAACTGGTCCAGCAATCCGCTTTGTCCTAACCGCGTATGCACAATGAGTTCAACGCCATTTCCAAAAAGCGTCACCGCTCCGAATACGTACACATTTCCCTGCTCATCTTCGAGCGTCCAATTGCTGAGGTCTATCTGCCGTTCTCCGCTGTTTACGACGGCTAACCGCTCTTCATTCAGATTACCCGGGGAGACCACTTCGATGATCTCAACCACCACCTCGCCTTCGGATGGAAAAGTAGGGATTGGTGTAGGGATTGTGTCAAAGCTGGGAGTCTCAGTTGGGATTGGTGTTGGTGTTTCATCCACTATTACCGGAATGATCAAGCTCTGACCTTCGGTAACGATGTTGGCGTCGGTGATACCATTAATCTCCATTAGATCGATGAGCAGAACATCAAATTGTTGACTTATCAGCCCCAGCGAATCTCCTTTTTGAACGACGTATGTCAACAGATTCTCTATCTCCTCACCCTGGGGGATGCTTTCCTGGGATTCCTCGGTTGCGTCAATCGTCGCCTGTGAGATAACCCTGGCTGGAGGAGTGATAGCGATCGCCGTGGCTTCAACACTTTCGCTTTGCCGGTTGTCCCACCAGAACAGGATGGCAAGCACTACCGTAGCTGAAACAATGATGTTGATGAAGATAAATGGCAGCATTCGTCGAACTGACATCAAACCCTCCCTCTAGACATAATACTATTTTACATAACGAGGAGCCAGGAGGCAATATTAGAAGCGATCGAATATGCGTTTGTTAAAATGATGGTGTTAAGGGAAAATCGCCGTCGTGCTCGATATGACTTCGCCGCTACTTGTCTCGGGCATGGAAACAGAACTAGACAGTCCCTGATCATGTTGGTAGGCATAAATGCAAAATCCGCTCAAGATTCTCTTTATCAGCAGTGAAGTTGCTCCATTCGCAAAAATTGGTGGATTAGGCGATGTCGCCGGCTCACTGCCCAAGGCCTTACGAGAAATGGGCCATGATGTGCGGGTCGTAATGCCCGCCTACGGTTCCATCGAACAAGCTGTGCGCAGCGGTCAGGGCGGAGTAGAGCCTTTACCTGGACAACTTCTCGTCTCGATGGGAGGCAGCATCTATCCAGCTGGTGTTTTCGAAGGCAGGTTACCTGGCAGCGATGTCCCCATTTATTTTATCGCCGAATGGAACCTTTTTGACCGGGACCAGATCTACGGTTATGAGGATGATCCATATAGGTTCGCTTTCTTCAGCCGGGCTGCCATCGAACTGGCAAGAGGGCTGGAGTTCCGACCCGATATCCTACATGCAAACGACTGGCATACAGCCCCGGCGGTTACCTGGCTAGCTACGACAGGACAGGCAGAGGATTATCACCGGGGGATCCCTTCCCTTTTCACCATTCATAACTTGTCACACCAGGGAAATAGTGGATGGGATATTCTCGATTACCTGGGCGTGATTACACACTCTTTAACGGAAGAGGGTTTCGGGGAAGTTAACTTTATGGCCAGGGGCATCTACCATGCCACTCTCATCAACACCGTAAGTCCAACCTATGCCAGAGAGATAATGACCAAGGAGGGTGGAGCGGGTCTGGATGAGCTGCTGCGATACCGGGGTGGCGATGTTCGCGGCATTCTAAATGGATTGGATTACGATAGTTGGAATCCGAGAGAGGATCTGCGGATCGCAGCAAATTACGATCCAGACGATATGGACGGACGGATCCAAAATCGGTGGGCCTTGCAGGCCCGGGCAAACCTTCCGCACAAAGAAGACATCCCCTTGCTTGGCATGGTAACCAGATTGGATTGGCAGAAAGGTCTAGACATCACCGGTCACGTGGTCTACTTGCTGCTGAACGGCGTCGCTGGCGAGGTGCAGATTGTCGTTCTTGGTACCGGAGCCGCTCATTACGAGCAGATGTTTGCCCATCTAGCCTACCAATTTCCTGATAAAATGGCTGCGTTCTTTGATTACGATCCAGGATTGGCGGCTCAAATATATGCCGGAAGCGACATGTTCCTGATGCCCTCTCTCTTTGAGCCCTGCGGTCTTGGTCAATTGATTTCCATGCGTTACGGCACCGTTCCCATTGTCAGGGCGACGGGTGGTCTGGTTGATACCGTTGCGGATGGCGTCACGGGTTTTTCGTTTCTTGAGTATGATTCAAACGCCTTTTTAAACGCCGCGGAGCGAGCCATTTATACCTATAATACTGACAGGAAGACTTGGCATGAGATCCAAAACAATGGAATGGCGTCAGACAACTCTTGGGAACGATCCGCTGAAGGTTATGTAAAGTTATATAGGGAAGCTATCGCCAGAATGGACTAAGTCCAGACTGGCAGGTTGCTTCTTCTCTGGTTGAATTTGACTGAGAGAGCTCTCTTCTAGTGACAAGGTTGGCATATGCGTTTTCCCCGTAGTGGCGGTGTTCTTGCACACCCAACGTCATTTCCTAGCGAATTTGGCATAGGTGATTTGGGCCCAGACGCCTACGCCTTTATCGATTTCCTGGCCAAAAGCAGGCAATCTTTGTGGCAGATTCTTCCCCTTGGACCAACTGGGTATGGTGACTCCCCATACCAATCGTTCTCCGCCTTTGCCGGAAATCCTTTGCTGGTAAGTCCACTAAAACTCGCTGATGAGGGATTACTTCCCAGAGAAGCATTTGCCAAACCCCCGAGTTTCTCCAACCACAAGGTTGATTTTGGCCAGGTAATCCAGTACAAGAGCAATCTGCTATTGACGGCCTATCGCTATTTCCAAACCGCCGCCGGTAGAACTGTTCGTGACGCCTTTGAGCAGTTTAAGGACGAGAATGCTGGATGGCTGAACGACTATGCTCTTTTCATGGCCTTAAAAAACCACCACCGTGACGTCGACGGGGGTGTATGGAGTTCGTGGCCTGTGGAGATCGCCCTGAGAGAGGCGAAAGCGATGCGCTGGTGGGAAGAGAAACTGAAACAGTCGATCGATCTCCATAAGTTCAACCAGTATGTATTCTATAAACAGTGGCTAGAACTGAAGGCTTACGCCAATGACCGGGGTATCCGGATAGTCGGCGATGTTCCCATATTCGTAGCTTACGACAGCACCGATGTTTGGTCTAAACCTGAGATGTACTTCCTCGACAGCTTAGGAATAGCAACTCAGGTAGCCGGTGTTCCCCCAGATTACTTCAGCGCAACCGGGCAGCGCTGGGGAAATCCGCTATATCGATGGTCTGTGATGCGAGAAGACGGATACAAATGGTGGGCTGATCGATTAGAGATGTCGTTAACTCAAGTTGACATAATCAGAATTGATCATTTTCGTGGTTTTGAGGCTTATTGGGAGATTCCGGCCGAAGAGCCGACGGCTGAAGTAGGACAATGGGTGAAAGGGCCGGGAGCGGAATTCTTTGAGACTGTAGAGGAGAAGCTTGGACAGCTGCCGATCATTGCCGAGGATTTGGGGGTAATTACTCCGGAGGTTGTGGCCCTCAGGACAAGATTCGATTTCCCAGGTATGAAGATTCTGCAGTTTGCCTTTGGTGGAGAGAGGAACAGCAGCTTCTTACCTCACAATTTCGGCCGAAACTACGTAGTGTATACAGGTACTCACGATAACGAGACTACCCTTGGCTGGTACGAAAACGCCTCGCTTGAAGAGCAGGATCACGTTCGCCGCTACAGCGCCCGTGATGGCGGCGACATATCCTGGAACATGATTCGCATGGCCTATGCCTCTGTGGCTGATTCGGCGGTAGTTCCACTTCAGGATCTGATGTCCTTGAACAATGATGCTCGGATGAATTTTCCCGGAAAGACCGGTGGATGGTGGACCTGGCGCTACACTCCAGATATGTTGAATGACTCCATCGCTCACCGCCTCCGCGAGTTAACCGAGCTTTTCGGCCGCGTTCAAATCAGATAAGAGGAAATACAGGCCGGGTCATCAACTCACCCGGCCCTTACAACTACTCGGCAAAGGAATCCTTCCCTGAAGATCCTGAAATCGAACACTCTATGACTTTCGCACCACAGCGTTTGCTGTGATGCCAGATGGATTGTCTAAGGAGAATCTCATGGCTCAAAAAGACGAACAACGCCTTGGTGAAAGCGTCCGGATCGGGTCATCTACTGTCCTCATTTCCGCCCTGATCTTTGTTTCTGCCTTGTTGGTCATTCGAGCTGAGCTCGCAGAAAACCAGCCCCAGACTTACATCTTTAAGGTGACCACCATGCTCCTCATCATGGTGGTCGCCTGGTCAGCCCTCGAGCCGCCGGCATCAATTTACAAAAGACTGATTATCGTCGGCTTGGCCATTTCGCTCCTCGGCGATGTTCTGCTTATGGTGCCATACGATCTCTTTTTACCCGGTTTAGTCGCCTTCCTTATCGCTCAGATTGTTTACACCGCAGCCTTTATCAAAGTAGGTGGTTTCTACCGTTCGATAGTAGGCGCCCTTCCGTTTCTGGCTTATGGCCTCCTTATCTTATACTTCCTCGGTCCCGATTTGGATGACATGTTAGCTCCAGTCCTTTTTTATCTGGTGGCTATTCTGACCATGATTTGGCAGGCTTTCGGCCAATGGCGACAGACCGGTTCAACCAGGGCACTGCTGGCCTTTACAGGAGCGGCGTTCTTTGTGGTCTCAGATACCGCCCTGGCCTTCAACAGGTTCGGGGCCGCCATAGAACTTGCTCCGCTGATTATTCTTGGTACTTATTTTCTTGCCCAGTGGCTGATCGCTCTTTCTGCCGGGGCTGAGCATCACTAATTCCGTTTAGCCGACCTCTTGAAATATAAGCTGCCGGGTAGAATGCATAGACTCTATTCAACTTAGGAAATTGACAGCATACCGGCCCTATGGCAGAATCGGGCTCGTCATTAACGAAGACCTTGCCCCCGTAGCTCAGAGGATAGAGCGTCGGCCTCCGAAGCCGAAGGCCCGTGTTCGAGTCACGGCGGGGGTACTGTTGATTTTCCCACTATCGCCAATTCCCCTGAA
>DASRZI010000363.1:0-3196 GCA_035686605.1 Candidatus Zixiibacteriota bacterium | reverse complement strand
AGTTTTCTACAGTTTAGAATCGATAGAAAAAGCTGACAGCAATAACCGGATATAACTCAAATTTATCAAAGAAGTCTTCTATGTCGCCCTTTAGCTTGGCCAGTTCCGCATCGAATCCGGGAGGTTTCGTACCGCCCCTTGTGGCAAGAGTAACATCAGGAGAGCTTGTAAAAGCAACTCCAAAATCACAGGTAAATCCCCACCTCCTGTGGTGGGTAAGCGGGTTGCTCCAGCCAATAAGCATGATTGAATCTTATGTCTTTCGTACGAAATGAGATTCTCTTGGGATTCGAAATCCTTTTCTTGGTTAGGAGCCATTCTTCAATATCTTTCCAATTGATGGAGAAGTCGTGGCCCATAGTCTTGTGCTCTGTATACTTCCACTGTGAAAAACCCAACTGCTTAGCTTTATCATACGCTGCTCTTGAATACTTTGGTGGTATCACGATATCTCTGTTACCTGTGTTGACCCAGAAAGGCAAATGCCTCGCGTTCGAAACCAAATCCAAGCTGTCGCATCGTCCGCAAACAGGTACACAGGCCGCCCAAATATCAGGATGTTTGAATCCTAAATTGAATGTTCCAGTCCCTCCCATAGAAAAACCACACAAATACACCCTGTCACTGTCAATAGAGAAAAGTTTATTGGCTATTTCGATGCACTCGTAAACATCTCGCTCGCCAATTCCTTCATACCACACCGAGCCCCTCCCATACGGGCCAATCTGCACCATTGTCTCTATCTCGGGTGCAAGGATAGGGCCATCCCCGAAACCATGGAGAGTGAGTAATAAGGGCCAGGATTTAGCTGGAGTGTAACCTTTGGGGATTCTTACCAGTAGAGGTTGAACGCTGCCGTCAATTTTGCTACTAAAGGTCAGATTCAAAGTCCCGCCCTGGGGAAGACTCTGGAACGGCTTAATTTCCTGATATCGATCCTCGCCATTTCGGTAAGAACCAACTGCCGAACTGGAATGGGCAACCGTAACCATCGTCATTAAAAGAAGCAGCGCTCGAGTACCGTTATTAGCCTTTCGCATAAATACCCTCTCCAAATTGATAGACTAAAACATCTTCATATTTGCCGCTAACGAATATGTTGTCACGCAAGACTGCAATTTGTCTGCCTCCCAGTTTGTCGATGATATTTCGCTTAAGATGATCGCAGCCTAAACAATAGCAATTTATCCTGTTGATGGTTAGATCTCTGGATCCCTCTATTGTTGTGCGTACTAAGCGTTCTGTCTGGTCGACGAAATTATCGTGCAAGTAGAAATCAAGCTCTGCCGTATGTCTTTGGGCTTCTCCAGGCAATCTGCTGATATGCGCAAATCCAACAACATTCTCGTTGTGACCTGCGACAAGGACATTTGCAAAACCTCCATGTCTCGCAAATGCCCTCATCATTTCAGGGAACACGGAAAGGAATCTGGTTGGCTCAACATATCTGCTCGAGAAAATGTTCCGCCGGAAGTCGGAGGTGTACATGCGGCAGGGAAAAGCCAAGAGAGCTTGTATTCCGGGAAAGTCGCCCCAGGTGGCCCTCCTCACCTTCACATCGGGGCATTTGCCAAACCAGTCCTTCGTAAACTGCGCCTCCGGGCACAGAAGAAGCCGCATTACAATACCCTTATACTTCTCAAAGCCAAGCGCTGTATACAAGCTTGAAGCTGACGTCCCGGCCGAAACACCAAGGTAAATTGCCATACAATTCTGGCGTCTCAGGTGCTCTATTGCCGAGGTCACAAGTTTCGTGCCAATGCCATTCAGGCGGAACTCCACAGCAACGCCGACGGGACCGATAATGGCAATGGCGGGATTCTTACGAGCATACAAACAGCCTGCTGCACCAACGATACTGCCCTTGTGCTTCGCCATGAAAAACGTGCAATTCAACGTCCGGGAATACTCACCCAATAATGCCGAACGGAAGCTGTAGTCGCCGTATTCGAATATCTTCAAGAGCAGGGATTCGACCTCCCACGCAATCCCTGGGTTCAGCGGCGCCTTAACTAGGGAAACTTCAATATCTGCGCTCGCCAGCCGTTCTGTCTTCGGAGTCTTGGGTTTTGCTTCGTCTGCCATTGGCTAAGCTCACAATTGCCATACATAATCTATACACGTCCCATTTGGACAGAAAATCTCTTTCATCTACTTATATAGCGAATCTGAGGCGACATTTGTTGATGCTTTTTTTCAGGCTTTTTTTATGATTTGTCGGAAAATATTCGCAAAAACGGAATTCCGGTCGATGGCGAAAAGGGTGATTTAGGGATTGATCCCGGTCTATCGGGACAGAATGCAGTGCCGGACTTCGGCGTGCTCAGAATCTGAGCCGGCTACCTGGAGGTGGTTGTTTCTTCGTAATGCCTTATTTCTGTTTCTCCTTTGGCTTTCGGCCTGGCATTTTCTTACGTAAAATGCGGCCGAGCCTGGTCTCAAGTCGTGTCAGGAACGGCGCACCGCCCAGTGGGCGCCCGGTGCGTTCGTGCTGGCGCAGCAAGGCTGCCTGCTCAGGTTCGAGTCCCGCTGCCAGATATTCCCGCCAGTCGTCTACACGCACCAACAGTGGCGCCACATCAACCAGCCTATCGTTGCGACCGGCCACATGGGCCGCAGCGCTGGACCATCGCCATCGCCACGGCGCCCTGCACAACTTTGCCCGTACCGGATTCAACTCCACATACCGGACCGCCAGCATCAGGTGTCGCTCGTCCATCGGAAAGGAGGCAAAGCGTCCCTGCCACAAGTGACCTCGCCAGCCTTCGCGGAAATTGATTCGCCGACTATAACGCCGGTGGGCCTCACCGATCCCACGCTGCAATCCGTCCTCAGATTTCGGTACGACGATCAGGTGCACATGGTTGGGAATGAGGCAATACGCCCAGACGGCTATGCCACAGCGCCCACACCATTCGGCCATCAAATCCAGATAAGCGATGTAGTCGCATTCATTGAAGAACGTCGCCTGCCGCCGATTACCACGCTGAGTCACGTGGTGCGGCACACCCGGAACCACAACTCTTGCTAACCGTGCCATGACTCAATATTAATCCCTCACCGCAACAATTACAACAAAATAAATAGGTATGGTGTCCCCAGATATCCCCTCTCTCGACGTAAGCCAGTCGTGTAAGAACTTGAATTATTCCCAAATAAACGCTCTTTACGATATCCCTGATTAGTCCAAGGATCG
>DASRZI010000362.1:0-12439 GCA_035686605.1 Candidatus Zixiibacteriota bacterium | reverse complement strand
ATACCAACCCCAAGCCGAAGCCGGCCCCCGCTCAGGACGTCCAGGGCAGTTGCTTGCTTGGCCACTACTGCGGTTTCCCGCTGAGGAAGAATTACTATTCCTGTTGTGAACTCGAGGCTGGAGGTGACTGCTGCCATGAAGCTGAATAGGACGAATATTTCGTGGAACGGATCGGTATAGGTATACGGTCCTTCAAGGGGTCGTGGCCTATCCGGGTTGGCGCCAAGAACATGATCATAGGCCAAAAGATGACTATAACCGAGGGCTTCTGCGGCTTGCGCATAATCGCGCACGGCAAGAGGATCATTGCCAAATTCAGTCTGTGGGAAAACGACTCCAATTCTCACGATAGCACTCTGTTTCCGTTTTGTTAACTCGTGTTCTGGTACCTGTTTCTCGAGGGATGCCATTGGAATTCCTCCCGGAAACTTTTCATGTCGAAACCGTCGAATAAAGAAGTAACAAATGTCACCTGAATATTGTGATATTTTTCACTAACGGATATTCCCAGATTTGCCTAGAATACATGCGAGTGAGGCACACTTTTTCTACTATGGTGTCCGATCGTGATTCATAGCTACACTACATTACACTACTTCAAGTCAGCGGCTTCTGCCAGTACGTTACGGACGACTGGTGGGGCCGCTCTTTGTTTTCTGGAATGCCATCCATCAGGAGGTTTGCTATGACGCTAACTGCATCCAACCCCATCGCTGAAAAATCATCTATTACCGATGCTTTTTTTGATAGCTTGCTGCAAGTTGTAAATGGGGACCAGCTTAAACTGTGCCTGCAATGTGGAAATTGCAGCGGGGCATGTCCATTTGGGTATCTAATGGAGTTTCCGCCGGGAAAAATGATCGCCTACCTCAGAGCTGGAATCTTTGACAAGGTACTGGACAGTGATTCAGTTTGGATGTGCGTATCGTGCTATGCCTGCGCTCAAGCTTGTCCATCCAAAATACCGATCACCGATGGATTGATGACCAGATCAAAAGAGGAGCTGCTTCTGGCTGGGAACGTCCCCAACGAGCTTCAGGGTGCACTGGAGAAATCTCAGAGATACGGTAATCCTTTGGGTGAATCCCCCCGAAAGCGTGCCGATTGGGCCAGTGATTTGCATCCAGAAATCACAATCATGCGAAAGGCTGGGCGACCGGTAGATGTCTTATGGTTCGTCGGCGATTACCCCTCTTACCACCCACGAGTCCAATTGGCGACCAAAGCCTTTTTCAGAGTGCTCAGTGCCCTAGGAATCGATTTTGGAATACTTGGACCCGAGGAAAACTCCGATGCTGACTCCCAGAGATTGGCAGGCGAGCGGGGACTGTTCGAAATGTTGGCCGAGAAGAACGGTCAGACGCTAGGAAAATACGAATTTGGGGAGATTATCACAACCGACCCCCACGCCTACAATGCCCTCAAAAACGAATATCCCAAGCTCGGATTCTCTTTCCCAGTTCGGCACTACACCGAATTTTTGGTTGAGCATCTAAACGAGCTCCAGCCATTTCTGAAAAAGGGTGAGGAGAAAATCGTATCGTACCATGATCCATGCTACCTGGGCCGAGCCAATGGTATTTACGAACAGCCTCGGCAGTTGCTCGAGGCAATTCCAGGGGTCAAGTTGGTGGAGATGCCTCATAACCGCACCAACAGCTTGTGCTGTGGTGGAGGCGGCGGTGGAATGTGGCTCGATGGCTTCCAGTGGGAAAAAGCTCACGTTCGCCTTTCTGAATGGCGAGTTCGCGAAGCGGTTACGGCAGGGGCCGACGTATTGGCAGTTGCCTGCCCTTATGAATCGCCACGTTTTGAAGACGCCGCCAAGATGGTCCAGGGTGCGGGCAATTTAAAGGTAAAAGACATTGCTGAACTTCTTGCCGATGCCATGGAGGATTAAGGAGGGATAGAAGATGAACATCGTATCCATCATTAAGCTTGTTCCCGATCTTGTCGAGGAGCTGACCGTCGATGAATCCGGTGTCGCTCTCGAACGGGACTGGCTTCGTCTAATCATCAACGAATTTGACGATCACAGCGTTGAGCAGGCGATCCTCCTCAAGGAGATGAGTGGTGGTCAAGTTACGGTAATAGCTCCGGACCTTGAAGGCACTGACGATGTTCTCTTTGCTGCGAATGCCAGGGGGGCTGATCGAATGATCAAGCTGGTTGGCGACTTCGATGAAGGGGTCAATAACCACGCTCTAGCCCGGGCCTGCGTGTCAGTTATCAGGGATATGCAGCCAGATGTGATCTTAACCGGCGTTCAAGCCCACGACGACCTTGACGGTTCTGTTGGACCGTTGGTCGCGGAATATCTTGACCGGCCCTATGTGGGTTATGTCGCCGGCGCTTCACTGTCTGGCGGAAAACTATCCATCATAAAGGAATATCCAGGCGGTCTTACCGCGGCGTTGGATGTGACTCTGCCAGCCGTCCTTGGAGTCCAAGCCGCTGAACAGCCTCCCCGCTACGTAGCGATAAGCAAGATACGCCAGGCGATGAAGACGGCTGTCATCGAAGAGCATTCCATTGATGATCTTGATAGTTCAGGCGGACCAATTATCGGCCGTCTGTACCAACCTGAGGTGGGTGAAAGAGCGACAATGCTCGAAGGTGATGAAGAGGCAATCGCCGCCAGGATAATCGATATCATGCAGGAAAAGGGCCTGTTGTAGAGGAGGGATGTGATGAGCCAGGATATATTCGTAGTTATAGAACACCTGAGAGGCCAGGTTTCTGATATCAGCTACATCATGCTGGCTGGAGCCCGGGATCTTGCTCAAATGACAGGTGGCCAAGTTGTGGGTGTCGTGCTCGGTCACAACGGGCAGGGAATTGCCGGCAACTTGGCAGCAGATCACGTTCTGTATCTCGATCATCCGCAGCTTGCCGAGTTTACATCTGACGCATACCAGGCAGCGCTCTCGGGCTTGCTCCAGGAGAAGAAGCCGCGAGCCGTACTTTTCGGGAGCACCACCATTGGGGCCGGCATTGCCAACATTTTGTCTGCGCGGCTCGATTTTCCCCTGGTAGGTCTTTGCCGGAGTTTTGGCCAGGGAGAGAAGTACGTCAGCCAAATCTGCGGGGGCAAGATCATGGCCGAAGGCGCCTTACCTGGGCCGACAGCCCTGGTAACAATGATCCCCGGAGGTTACAAACCTGAACAAGGCTTCAGCGAGCAAGCACCCGCACTCTCAGAAGTTCCGGTTGGACCTTTGGATAACCTTCGGGTGACCCTGAAGAATTACATCGAGCCCGAAGCCGGCGATGTGGATATCGCCAACGAATCCATTTTGATAGCAGTCGGACGTGGCATTCAGACTGAAGACAATATCGAACTAGCAGACGAGTTGGCCGAGCTGATGAAAGGCGTGGTATGTGCATCGAGACCAGTTGTTGATCAAGGGTGGCTGCCAACCTCGAGAATGGTAGGCAAATCTGGCAAAACAGTGAAGCCCAAGCTCTATTTGGCTATGGGGATCAGTGGCGCCCCGGAACACGTGGAGGGAATGGTCGACAGCGAGATGATCATCGCCGTAAACACGGACCCTGCTGCTCCCATTTTCGACATAGCCCAATACGGGGCTAACACCGACTTGCTAGATCTAATGGAAGTGCTAATCGAACAGCTCGAAGAACTTTAGAACGGATAGACTCATGTCTTACGGAACGTTCAAAACAATCGCAGTATTGATTATCCTTCTCGTCGGTGGCGGGATCGTCCTCTTCAAGTGCTATCAACTGCTGTGGCTAAATTTGAAACGCGGTCAAGCTAGCGAGCGATTCACTGGATGGGGACAGAGGATAAAGGGACTGGCAATATATGTCGCTGGTCAAAAACGTCTGTTTCGATTCCTTAATCCTGGGACAGCACACTTCTTTGTCTTCTGGGGAGCAATATTACTCTCCCCGACTATCCTGCAGGCCATCGTGGATGGTCTGACCGCATTCACAGGAGAGGAATACCTCCTTCCCATCGTAAACCTCGTACCCTTCTTGCTCGTCCAAGATTTCTTCATCCTGTTTGTAATCGTAGCTATAAGCTATGAACTCTATGTGCGCCTATCCGTCAATCCAGAACGGTACGAAGGAAGTCACAAATCCGAGGGCGTTGGGGTGCTCATCAACATCCTGGTCATCATGTTCGGCCTTTTGGTGATGAACGGCGCGCGGATTAATCTTGCCGGTTCCGACGCCGGAACCTGGCAGCCAATATCATCGTTTGTCGGCAGAATATTTGGCGGTTTGTCTGATGACGCCCAGGTCATTATCGAAGAATCAGCCTACTGGATTCACATGGCTGCGATATTGTCAATTCTCATCGTTGTACCAGGGGGGAAACATTTTCACGTTCTCACCGGTGCTGTTGCTGTCTTCTTAAAGAACGGCAGACATCCCGGGGAGCTGCCTCCTGCCCCGGAATTTGACGAAGATATCGGCGTCAGCAAGGTCGAGCAATTCACCTGGCGACAGATGCTGGATTTTTATTCGTGTACTGAATGTGGACGCTGCCAGGATGTATGTCCCGCTTACAACAGCGGCTTACCCCTATCTCCGAAGCTCCTGATGATGAACCTGAGGGATAATCTCATCGTCAGGGGGAAGGCACTTTCCAAAGGCTCATCAAACGGAGCATTGTCTGAGGAATTGGTGGGTGATGTAATAACGGACCAAGTATTATGGTCTTGTACCACCTGCTTTGCATGCGACGAGGAGTGTCCTCTCTTCATCGAGCACGTGACCCCTATCGTGGATATGCGGCGTCATCTTGTAATCGAAGGCCGGTTGGATGATGAGCTGCAAGGCGCACTAGCAAACCTCGGTCGTTACGGGAACTCCTTTGGAAAATCTGCCAGGGCGCGGGCCAGATGGGCAAAAAAGATCGATCCAAAAATTAAAGATGCTAGGGAAGAACCCGTTGAATATCTATGGTTCTTAGGCGACTATGCCTCCTACAGCCCAGCCCTCAGCGACATCACATTGGCCACAGCCGAGCTGTTTGAGTCTCTTGGGCTGGACTTCGGCATCTTGTACGAGGGTGAGCAGAACGCTGGAAACGATGTCCGTCGTGTCGGAGAAGAAGGCCTTTACGAAATGCTGGTCGAGAATAACAACAAGGTGCTGGCTGGCTGCCACTATGAAGCAATCGTTACGACCGATCCGCACTCTTACAACGCCCTGAAGAACGAATACTCTGCCGGCAACGGAAATAAACCCGTCCTACATTATTCCGAATTACTGGATCAGTTGATTGCATCAGGAAGAATCAGCTTTGGCAATAAGCTCGATCGCGTCGTTACATATCATGATCCTTGCTATCTCGGACGCTACAACGGCATCTATGAAGAGCCGCGCCGAGTAATAGAGGCGACAGGCTGTAAATTGGTTGAAATGCCTCGGTCTCGCGATCGAGCACTCTGCTGTGGAGCAGGCGGAGGTAGGATTTGGATGGAGGAGGGTGACGTAACGGAGCGACCAAGTGAGTCTCGCATAAAGGAGGCAGTTGAACTCGAAAGTGTATCAGATTTCATCGTCGCCTGCCCCAAAGACGTCACCATGTATCGGGACGCGGTCAAGACTACTGGCAATGAAGAACGACTCGTGGTAATAGACCTGATCGAGTTGGTCCAGGCCGCACTGTGATTGGAGGAGTGGCTTCAATAGTTAGAAGAACAGAGACCTAAACTGTAAAACGAGAATCTGTCTATGACAAAGGCCGATGAACAAATTGGCGAAGAGACATCGCAGGATCCAGGTAGCAGTGATGGCATTCGAATCTCCATCGCCACGAAGCTCGTTCTTAGCTTTTTGTTAGTCATCGTTTTTTTAGGACTGATTTTTACGACAGTTGGCATCTTGATCATCAGCGACCACATCCAGGCTGATGCGCGGGCGCAAGCAGCGAGCAATATCAATTCTGCCCAGGAAGTGTATTCAGATAATTTGGAACAATTGGAAAACGTGGTCTTAACAACAGCGGGCAATAATCGAATACAGGATGCGATAACGTCCCTGAACATGGAACGGGTAACTGACGAGTTGTTAGGCATCAGATTTCGAGAAGAGCTAGATATTCTGACTGTAACCGACTCCGATGGAACCGTATTGCTTCGGGCCAGCGATCTGGGATCTTCGGGCGACAACGTTCGTCACGAGGAGCTTCTTAAATCAGTCATTCTGAATAGAGAGCTTGCAGCCTCAACCTTGACTATCTCGTACGATGATTTGCGTCGGGAGTCAGGTTTGCTCGCTGAGCGAGTCTCCAGGGCTTTCACAGAATTACCCGAAAGAGAGGGGGCGCAAGATGGAGCCGCGACAGATGCCTTGATGCTCGGAGCGGCCGCTCCGATTTTCGACGTTCAAGGCACATTGATTGGCGCGGTAATGGCTGGGATTCTCCTGAATACAGACCGCGATCTCATCTGTGGAATCGATCACTCCGTCTTCAATGATGCCGAATACAAGGGAAGAGATATCGGTTTTGTATCGATCTATCAAGACGATGTGGCCATCCTCACTTGCCCAGCTGAAGGCGATTCGACGGAGTTGGTCGGAACCATTCTGGCAGACGGTATATACGAACAGGTCGTCGAGACTGGGGAACCTTGGATTGAAAGCAACCTTGTCGCCGGCAGCACCTATGTAACCGCTATAGAACCCATCCAAAATTCTCAAGGCGATGTTATCGGATTTCTCCAGATCGGTACGCTGGAGCAAGTTTACCTCGATATCAGAAACCAGGTCATTGTCGCATTTATGGCCGTCACTTTGATCGGCGCCTTGGTTGCGATGATATTTGCCTACTATATCGCCCAAAGAATATCGGGTCCGATCAAAGAATTGGTATTTGCTTCGCGCAATCTGGCTCATGGCGATCTGAACGCCCGAATTGAAACATCAGCGATGTCAAAGGACGAGTTGGCAGAAATGGCAGTAGCCTTCAACGTCATGGCGGCGACCTTACAGGAACGAGATGAGAGATTGCGCGAATTCGCTACCACCAGGATAGGACAAGCTGAGAGACTTGCCCTGATTGGCAAGCTGTCAGCTAACGTGGCTCATGAGCTAAATAATCCCCTCCAGGGAATTGTAACCTACTCGCACCTGTTAATAGAGAGAATGCCTGAAGACTTTCCTAACATCGATTACATTCAGAAGATCGTTGTACAGGCTAACCGATGCCGTGACATCATTCGCGGGCTCCTGGATTTCGCTCGACATGGAGAACACGTGAAAAGTCTGAGCAATGTCAACATCGTCTTACAGGACAGCATTTCTCTACTCGAAAATCAAGCCTTATTCCACAACATCGTGATCGTCAAGGAATTTGACGCGCTGATACCTCTTGCGTTGATCGATCCATCAGGGATCGAGCGAGTTTTTATAAACATGATCATCAATGCCGCAGAGGCCATGGAAGGAGAAGGGCGATTATCTCTAAGAACCAGTGCAGGCCCATCCAGGGATTACGTCGTAGTCGAGATTGAAGATACCGGCTATGGGATCCCGCGATCCAACTTAAAGAAGATTTTCGATCCGTTTTTTACGACGAAGGAGGTTGGTCGAGGCACAGGACTTGGACTGGCAATCAGCTACGGAATCGTCAGTGATCATGGTGGAACGATTTCGGTCGAAAGCAAGCTGAGAACCAGCACGACCTTTACGATCCGATTGCCTGTGAAAGAAGGTGTGAAAGTTCCACAGGGTATTGAACTCCCGGCCCGTGGTAAGGAATTAACGCTTCTAAGTGAACTGTAAACTAAGATCATCAGAATTGACAAATGAGCGATAACTACAAGATTCTCATAATCGATGACGAGGAAGTCGTTCTAGACTCCTGCACGGAGATCTTGAGAGGCAGCCAGTACAAGTTGGCGACGGCTTCTAATGGTTCTCTGGGCCTGGAGATGATTGAAGAATTTCAACCGGATTTGGTTTTTGTGGACCTGAAGATGCCCGGAATGCCCGGTCTTGAGGTCTTGGAGCGCGTCCGGGCCTATGACGCCACGATAGTTACAGTGGTGATCACTGGCTTTGCCACCATAGGCTCGGCCGTGGATGCCATGAAGCGTGGGGCTCATGATTTCTTGCCCAAACCGTTTACACCGGACGAGTTCCGCCTGATCATCCGGAGAGCTCTTGAAAAGAGAAAACTGATCCTGGAGACCCTGGCCTTACGCAAAGAGAAGGAAATGCTCAGGGCCAATTTCGCTGCCATAGTATCTCACGAGCTCAAATCCCCGCTGAGCGCCGTTCAGCAGAATTTATTCGTCCTCACCTCCGAGCTCTCAGGCCAGATCAGCAGTGATCAATTAGTTCGTCTAGAACGAATGAAATTTCGGATCGCCGAACTATTGGAATTGATTCGTACCTGGCTTCGAGTGATATCGGCCGATATCGAGACGATTAAGGAAAACTTCGAGGAAATCGACATCGAACCCTTGATTTATACGGCTATTGAAAGTGTGAACTCTCAAGCTACGAGAAAAGATATCGAGCTCCATGTCCACCTTGACCAGCCCCTTAGCCATGTGACTGGCGATTCTGGCACATTGACCGAAGTTCTGGTGAACATCTTGAACAATGCCGTGAAGTATTCTTATCCGGGCAGCGAAGTGAGGACAGAGGCATTTAACCAGGACGGTGAAGTTGTAATCTCGATCTCCGACCAGGGGATCGGAATTTCTGATGAAGATCTTCCCCATATATTTAGCGATTTTTACAGCGGTAAGCAGGGCCACCAGGAGGAAAAAGGTTATGGTTTGGGCCTTGCTCTGTGCAGCCGCATTATCGAGATTCATGATGGTTCGATAACTGTTGAAAGCGAACCGGGGAAGGGCAGCACCTTCCGGGTCTGGTTGCCAACCTGCCCCAATGAATCCCAGGCCAATGAACCGGCCATAGCCGGTTTCTCTTCAAGTCAGTTGGAAGGAGAACTATGATGAGTGAACACAAAAGACTGTTAATGATCGATGATGATCCGGATTTCGTTTCCGGCATTAGGTCAATTCTGGAGGGTGCCGGTTACAAAGTCGACGTTGCCTACAACCCCAAGGACGGCTTTGAAATGCTGGAATCCAATCCTCCCGACTTATTGCTGCTCGATATCATGATGGGACGAGGAGCCGAAGGCGTGATGCTTGCCCGGAAGATCGGAAAGGATCCCGTCTTGCGAGAAGTACCAATCTTAATCATCACCGGCATCCGGGAACAGATCGCTTTCCTGTTTCCAGGTGAGCCAGTACATCCGGGGTTTGTACCCACGGATGAGATTCTTGAAAAACCCGTTGATCCTGATTTCCTGCTTGGAAGGGTTAGCGCTTTGATTGAATCGTCTGAAAAGCGAAAAGTAGAGGTCAAATAGCATAGAAACCAGGAACAGTTAATCAGTCGGCCGAGCTCCGCTACTTAAGAATTCATCGATAGACGGAATCTCGAGATTACTAAGTCGTTCGAAAGCGGCAAAGCAATCAGCCGGCGTTTCAAGAGGAGGTATTTTTATGGCAACTGAAATCACCTTCAGTGATGAGATCGCAAATCTCCTATATGCATCTGAAGGTAATCCATTAAACACTTGTATCCAATGCGGTACCTGCGCTGGAACATGTCCAGCGGTGGAGTATATGGATCATACTCCACGCGTTCTCATCGGCATGATTGGTGCCAACTTGAGAGATGAGGTGCTCTTGAGCAACACCTACTGGTCTTGTTCCTCTTGTTACCACTGTACGGTGCGATGTCCTGCAGGTATAGATATCACCGGATTGATGTACGGGCTGAAACGCTACTCAATGTGGAAGGACCAACATAAGGAGGGATTAATCGGTCCATCTTTCTCGGAAAGTTTTATAAAAATGATTATGAGAACT
This sequence comes from Candidatus Zixiibacteriota bacterium, assembly GCA_035686605.1. GTDB lineage: Bacteria > Chloroflexota > Anaerolineae > Promineifilales > Promineifilaceae > UBA11865. Next base: position 2,567 of record DASRZI010000362.1, on the reverse strand, counting down.
GGAAGATCTTTCGAGCCAGTCCTAGCTCCGACCTATGTCACTAAGTATGGCTCCCGAGAAATGTTTCAAGAGGCGAGAACGGCAACCGCCCTGTTTTTCAAAGGTCGTATGCCATTACTCCCGAAGAGGATTAAGAGACTCGACAACTTTCGACAAATGGTCCGAAGGATTATTCCCTTAGGAGGACCCTCATGACCAAATATGCTTATTATCCCGGCTGCTCATTGGAAAGCCTGGCGGTTAGCTACAACCTTTCGGCCGTCGCAGCGGCCCGTGAGTTGGGGCTGGAGCTAGTAGAGCTCGACGATTGGAACTGTTGTGGAGCAACATCCTATTTTCATATCGATGAGTTGTTTGCCCACACCTTGGTCGCCAGAAATATCGCCATTGCAGAAAAAGAAGGCCTTGACTTCGTCGCGCCGTGTAGTGGCTGTTTTAAGAATGCCTATTTCACGAACGAGCATCTCAAAGAGGATCCCGATCTCGCCGATCATATAAACTATGCTCTGGCGGCTGACGACCTTAGCCTCAATGGTTCGACCAAAGTCCGGCATCTGCTCGACGTCTTTATAGAAGATGTTGGCTACGAGGGAATCAAAGAGAAGGTCACAACTCCACTCGATGGTCTTAGGGTAGCCCCATATTACGGATGCCAGCTTGTACGACCCAGAAAAAACGGCGAGGAGATCGAGAATCCCCAGTTCTTTGAAGGGCTGATATCTGCCATCGGCGCCGACCCTGTCGACTATAGCTCGAAGATGCGCTGCTGCGGAGGGTCACTTATCGTGACCAATCGCAAGGCCGCTTTGGATATGGTCTATCGGCTGCTGCTGGACGCATCCAATCGCGATACCGATGTAATCGCGACGATCTGCCCAATGTGCAACGTAAATCTAGAGGTTTACCAAAAGCAGGTTAACCGCGAATACAACACAAACTTTGACATCCCTGCGATGTATTTCACCCAGCTTATCGGACTGGCATTAGGGATTGCACCAGGCCGACTCGGAATTGGAAAAGAATTGGTTTCCATGGCGCCCTCCTTATTGGCTTAAGACGCGAATAATTGGACGTGCGAATCTTGATTTTCGGAATCGGATGCTAAAGGAGGAAGCGACAGGGACAATGAATTGGAAAGATGCCAGTTATTTAGAAAGAAACAATGGATGCGGTCGCCTGCTTTCCGCCTGCGATCGCCATCATTTGGGGATATGTATAGGAAAAGGAGAAAGACTATGAGCGAAAAAGTTGGCGTCTATATCTGCCACTGCGGCACCAATATCGCCAGAGTCGTTGACGTCGAGGAAGTGTCTCGCTGGGCTGGAGAACAGGAGAACGTTGAAGTTGCTCGCAACTACAAGTTCATGTGCTCCAGCTTGGGTCAAGACCTCATTGAGGAAGATATTAGGGAAAAGGGCTTGTCGAGAGTAGTGGTCGCTGCTTGCTCTCCTCACATGCACGAAAAAACTTTTCGATCTGCATGTGACCGCGCCGGGCTAAATCCCTTCCTTTTTGAGATGACCAATATCCGCGAGCATAACTCTTGGACGACAGACGATGGAGTGGCGGCTACCCAGAAAGCCAAGGCATTGGTCAATGGGTCGGTGAAACGTGTGGTACAGCACCAACCACTAGAACGTATACCAGTTGAGATCAATGAAAATACCCTGGTGGTTGGTGGTGGTATTGCCGGAATAACCGCGGCGCTCGAATTAGCCGACGCCGGCAGGCATGTATATCTAGTAGAGAGGGAACCGTCGATTGGTGGGCATATGGCCCAGCTTGACAAGACTTTCCCGACCTTGGACTGCTCAGCCTGCATCTTGACACCAAGAATGGTCGAGGTAGGCCAGCATGACAACATCACCCTGCTGACCTACAGCGAGGTTGAGAAGGTAGATGGGTATCTGGGTAATTTCGTCGTTAACGTGCGCAAGAAAGCTCGCTATGTTAATGAAGAACATTGCACCGGATGCGGCATTTGCATTGAAAAATGCCCGTTCCAGGTCAAGGATGATGTCTTTGAAGCTGGTCTTGGGAAACGCAAGGTTATTTACCGCCCGTTCCCACAAGCTGTGCCGAAATACCCTGTAATCGACACTGAAAACTGTGTCTATTTCCAGCGTGGTAAGTGCAAAGCGTGCCAGATCTTCTGCCCGACAAATCCCAATTCCATAGACTTCGAACAAGAAGATGAAATGATTCAGATGGAGGTCGGTAACATCATCGTTGCTACAGGCTTTGACCTCTTTGATGTGTCAAAGATACCGCACTATGGATACGGTAGATTGGCGAATGTCTTCACAAGCCTGGAATTTGAACGCATGGTGAACGCATCAGGGCCGACCAGCGGGAAGGTCGTCATGCGGGACATGTCCTCAGAGCCTGAAAGCGTGGCCATCATCCACTGTGTCGGATCGAGAGACGAGAATTACCACGAGTACTGCTCAAAAGTCTGCTGCATGTACTCGTTGAAATTCGCTCATCTGATCCACGAGCGTTTGCCCAATGCCGAAGTCTACAACTGCTACATCGACATGCGTACCCCTGGCAAGGGCTACGAAGAG
>DASRZI010000361.1:0-3392 GCA_035686605.1 Candidatus Zixiibacteriota bacterium | reverse complement strand
CATACCAGGGGCTTTAATGACCAGGGTGGTATGAGCTGCATTGGCGATATCTACCTCGGCCTGGCCTGCTCCGACTGTCTCTACCAATATCACATGAAAGCCAGCGGCATCTAGAATCTTGACCGCATTGCTTGTCGAATGGGCTAGACCGCCGAGGCTTCCTCGCGAAGCCATGCTCCGGATAAAAATACCGCGGTCTCCGGATAAATCACGCATCCGGACCCGATCCCCAAGCAGCGCTCCTCCTGTGAAAGGACTGCTTGGATCAACGGCCACGATGCCTACAAGCTGCTCTCTTTTTCTTAGCTCCTTGGCAATCTCATTAACCAGTGTGCTCTTTCCGGAGCCTGGCGGTCCGGTTATTCCAACGACATGGGCTTTTCCAGTATCGAAATACAAGCCGGAGATAATCTCCTTAGCCGCAATCGGATCGTTCTCAACTTGAGTAATTAGCTGAGCAATGGCCCGTCGATGTCCGCTCTTCGCTTTTTCAATCAGCTGGCTTGCCAACTGCACTCTCCTGTATGGAGGAAATAATTGTCTTAGTATTCGTTCCAGGACCGAAAACCTCGGTGATCCCCATTTCCTTCAACGCTGGAACATCCGCCTGGGGAATAATTCCGCCCAAAAACACCGGAACGTCTTCCATATCGTTTTCGGCCAAGAGCTCCATAATACGCGGTGTGAGGGACAGATGGGCGCCCGATAGAATGCTTAGTCCAATGACGTCTACATCTTCTTGCAAGGCAGCCTCCACTATCATTTCTGGCGTCTGCCGTAGTCCCGTATAGATCACTTCCATTCCGGCATCGCGAAGCGCCCTTGCCACGACCTTCGCGCCGCGATCATGCCCATCAAGTCCGGGCTTAGCAACCAATACTCTTATTCGAGGAACATCCATTACCTATCTCCAGATATCATGTCAGGAAATGCCAATTGCATGGGTAATCGAGATCTGACCAGCCTCTGCTCCCAAATCTCATCGCCTCTGTCTTCTCAGCAAACCGCACCTTGCTTATGACTATCAAATTAGCCGGAAAATGGTCAGACCTATCTTTACTAATTGAGTATACTCAATCCTGCTATTACAGCTTCTAGAGTTGAGAAACTTCGACACTCATAACAGAATTTATCTGTTTAACAGACTCGACAAGCTCAGGGCAAATATCGGTGTTTTGATTCGGAAACTCCATGACCAATTTCTGTCCTGCCACCCGGATATGGAGAGTGTCATTGCCACGGAATTGGTTAGCATGATCTACGACTTGACGGCAAGTATCGCGCCAAGATAGACCCGCTTCAATCTCCACCACTATCGACCGTTTTGATTCTTCGTTGGATTCACTCTCAACGGCATTCGAGTTTCCAGTAGTTGATCCTGAATCATCTACTAACCCATTAAACGTCGATGTCTCATTTTCCATCATCGGTTGATCTGAAAGAGTGGATGAATTCCCGAAATCTTCGAAGTTGGGAGGAGGTAGGGGAGTGAAGCTCGCCCCAGGCGCTGACTGCTTCTTGGTTGGTATTCTATTGACTTCCTGATCGACCGTAATCGCTTTCTTCATACCAGCGAAAGCATCGGCAGAAGGTGACTTCTTTGCCGTGATCTGGGGCTCGCTTGTTGCCTTTGTTTCCACATCATATCTTCGATTGGCCTTAGTACCACTAACTTGAATCACCTGCTCTTTTGCCAGGCTCAGATTATTCTCAAGGGTTTCGACAATTATCTTGGCTTGGTCGCCCCTTTCGATCCGCACCTTGCCTCGAACGAGATAGACTCTATCGACCTTGACTCTCGAATGCATATCCTTCCAGGTTCGAGGGAAAAATACGAGATCGACAGATCCGTGCATGTCTTCCACGTTTCCAAAGGCCATTTCATGACCTTTCTTCGTAATTAAAGTTCGCAGAGAGGTTAAGAAGCCAAGGATACTAATTCCTTGGTCGTTGGTGGCTTCATCGAGATCTGCTGTAGTAGAGCTTCCCAGTTCTTCCGCCAGATCCTGATAACTTGAAAGGGGATGTTCGGATAAAAAGACACCGACCAGTTCCTTCTCCCACATCAATGTCTTCCGCTGATCCACGTCCGTCATGGCCGATTTCGGCATTACAAGCTCGATGCCAAGGCCGTCGCTCCCACCATTTGAGCCACCGAAAAGGCTCATTTGGCCAGCAGCAGCGGCGTCGTGGGTATTGCCACTATGGCTGATGGCCCGGTCCAGGCTTTCTAGATAATCGTGCCGCCTACCCCACTTGTCGAAGACACCAACCTTGACCATCGACTCTAAAGCTCGTTTGCCGACACGCCTGAGATCAACCCTTTCGCAGAGATCGGCCAGATCCTTAAAATCACCATTTTCCCTTTGCTCGCAAAGGATCTGCTCAATCGCGGCGGCGCCTGCGTTCTTGATGGCTCCTAATCCATAGCGAATAACCGGTCCTTCATCGCTTTCTTCAATCGAAAAATCGAGCTCAGAGAGGTTGATCTGCGGCGGTGCTATCTTAATACCCATGCGCCTGGATTCGGCCAGGTATTGAGCTACTTTGTCCGTGTCGTTACGCTCCACACTTAGCAAAGCCGTCATATACTCCACCGGGTAATGGGCTTTCAAAAATGCTGTTTGGCAGGTGATAATCGCATAGTCTGCAGCATGAGCCTTGTTGAATCCATACCGAGCAAAGAATTCGATATCTGACCAAATTGCTTCGCATGTAGCAGGAGAATATCCCCTGGCTATTGACCCATCGAAAAATTTGGTTTTGTGCTTGTCCATCAAGTCGCGTTTTTTCTTGGCCACTGCCTTCCGGATCATGTCCGCCTCACCAGGGGCATATCCGGCAAATTCTGAGGCGATCTGAATAATCTGCTCCTGGTATACGAGGATTCCATAGGTTTCAGAGAGAATTGATTCAAGATCAGGGTGATGGTAGGTCACCGGGGTTTTCCCATGCATCCGGTCGATGTAGTCCGGAATATTATCCATGGGGCCCGGCCTATAGAGGGAGATAGCCGCCATGATGTGATCGAACCGCTGCGGCTTCATATTCATCATGAGACGTCGCATCCCCTTCCCTTCGACCTGGAATACCCCGGCTACCTCCCCCCTACCCAGCATCTCAAAAAGGGCTTCTGTCTCCAAGCTAGGATCAGGGCCGACATGGGTCAAGCGGTAAGGTATATTGTCGATCGTGTAGGCGACACCGTGTCGCTTCTCGATCAGGTCGGCTGCCGCTCGGAGCACAGTGAGGGTGCTCAGACCTAAAAAGTCGACCTTAAGCAAGCCAATCGAGTCTAAAATCTCCATTGGCCACTGGGTTACTACACCAATGCCATCATCATTGGTGCCCCCGCCGGTTGGTCGATTTAGCGGCGTGTAATCAACCAGAGG
>DASRZI010000360.1:0-8742 GCA_035686605.1 Candidatus Zixiibacteriota bacterium | reverse complement strand
ACAACAGGATAAACAGGTGTAAAATATAGTTACCCCCTCCCTGGGGGGTAGGGGTAAGGGTAGATTAGGATTCTGTAATATGATGGACAATGAAACAAAGACATCGGTTAGCCGTAGACTTGCCAGCGCCGCTGGGCATATAAAAGGCATCGAGAGAATGGTCAATGACGATGCCTACTGTATTGATGTCATCCAGCAAATTCAGGCCGTACAAGCCGCCATGAGCAAGGTCAGCTCGATTGTGCTGGAAAGTCATCTGAACAGCTGTGTTATTACGGCCATTCAGGGCGAAGATCCCAGAGAACGTGAACGGGTCTTGGCGGAGATCACCAGCGTATTTGAAGTATCATCAAAAAACTAGTTTAAAGGAGTGAATACATCATGGAAAGTAAAACTGTAACTGTACCAAACATTAGCTGCGGTCATTGTACCCACACCATTGAGATGGAGCTTGCGGATCTAGCTGGCGTACAAACAGTCAAGGCCGACAGGGAAAGTAGGCAGGTAAAGGTCGAATGGGACCAACCAGCAACCTGGGAAAAGATCGAGTCTCTGATGGTAGAGATAAACTACCCACCGGTTAATTAACTATCAGCTACCTACTTCCTGATTACAATCTGCCGGCTGGTCGCGCCCTGGGTCGCGTTGGCCACGCTCGCCGAGCTTGGCAGGTGGGAGCTAAAAGTGTTTAGCAATGGACAATGAGAAGCAGTTAAATATGCCCGTTTTGGGCATGACCTGTGCCAACTGCGTCGCGGCCGTTGAGCGAAGTGCGAAAAAAATCGACGGCGTCGAGGACGCTGTCGTCAATTTCGCCAGCGAGAAGCTCTTGCTGACCTACGATCCAACCACGGCCGATCCTCAAGACGTCATCGATCGAATCCATCGAGCCGGTTATGAGGTGCCCACCTCGACCATCGAAATGCCTCTCATCGGCATGACCTGCACCAACTGCGCCGGTAATATCGAGCGAGCGCTTGGCAAAGTGGACGGAGTCCTCGAAGCGAGGGTCAACTACGCTACCGAAAAAGCAACTGTTAAGCATATTGTCGGCGTGACCAACCGGGCTGAACTGGCTGCCGCCGTCCGCCGAGCCGGATACGACGTGGTCGAAGTCGAAGGCGACGAAGATTTGTTTGACGCCGAGGCAGAAGCCCGCGCTGGAGAAATCCGGCATCAGGAAAAACGTCTTCTCGTTGGGATCGTCTTCACAACCCCCTTGCTCGTTCTGAGCATGGCCCGCGATTTCGGTTTACTTGGCGACTGGTCCCACGCTAACTGGGTCAACTGGCTGTTCTTGGCCCTGGCTACCCCGGTACAGTTTTACGTTGGCTGGGATTACTACGTGGGAGCTTTCAAGAGCCTGCGCAATGGCAGCGCCAACATGGATGTTCTGGTGGCCCTTGGCTCATCGGCCGCATACTTCTACAGCATTGCTGTTCTGATCGCCCTGACCTTGGGATCGACGGCCCTGGGTATGCACGTATATTTTGAAACTTCAGCCACCATCATCACCCTCATCGTGCTGGGGAAGTTGCTGGAAGCCCGGGCCAAAGGGCATACCAGTATCGCGATCAAGAATCTAATGGGCTTACGGGCCAAAACCGCGCGGATCTTGCGAGACGGTGTTGAGCACGATGTGCCTATTGAAGAAGTACTCGTCGGCGACATCATTATCGTCCGTCCGGGCGAGAAAATACCCGTCGATGGCCAGGTGATGGATGGGCGCTCAGAGATAGACGAGAGCATGATCACCGGAGAGAGCCTCCCCGTTCAGAAGCAGGTAGGCGATGATGTGATTGGGGCGACGATCAATAGACAAGGAATGCTAACCATTCAGGCCACCAAAGTAGGTAAAGACACCGCCCTGGCCCAGATTATCAGGATGGTTGAACAGGCCCAAGGGAGCCGGGCCCCGATCCAACGCCTGGTGGATAAGGTTGCTGCTGTTTTCGTGCCCGTCGTTATCGGATTAGCCATCCTTACATTCATTATCTGGATGGTGGCTACCGGCGATTTCACGGTAGCCCTTATCCGAATGATCGCTGTCTTGGTGATCGCCTGCCCATGCGCCATGGGCCTGGCCACCCCTACATCCATCATGGTGGGAGTAGGAAAAGGAGCCGAATATGGCATCTTGTTCAAGAACAGCGCTGCCCTGGAGCAGGCCCATAAGATTACGGCGGTGGTCCTGGACAAGACGGGTACCATCACCAAGGGAGAGTTGGCCGTCACGGACATAATTGCCAGCGGATCATCGTCGATCTCGGAAGATGACCTGCTGCGCCTGGCTGCTTCAGCCGAACGAGGCTCTGAACACGCTCTCGGAGAAGCCATTGTAGACCAGGCCATGAAACAGGGTTTGAAATTAAGCCTGCCCGCTCAATTCGAGGCGATAGCCGGGCATGGCATCGCCGCCAATGTGGAAGGCAAGCAGGTCTTGCTCGGTAACCTACGCCTGATGCGACAGGAAAACATCGCCTTGAATGGTCTGGAAGTTGGGGCACAGAGGCTTCAAGATGAGGCCAAGACAGCTATGTGGCTGTCGATCGACGGACAGGCGTCGGCCATCATTGGCGTCGCCGATACCATCAAAGAGGGCTCCGCTGAGGCTGTCGCCGAGATGCGTAACTTGGGTTTGGCCGTTATCATGATGACGGGCGATAACTCGGTTACGGCGAGTGCCATCGCCGACGAGGTTGGTGTTGATCGCGTTTTAGCGGAAGTACTCCCCGGAGATAAAGCGGCCCAGGTAGCCCAGCTTCAGGAAGAAGGATTTATAGTGGCCATGGTCGGTGATGGCATCAATGACGCCCCCGCATTGGCTCAGGCGGACGTGGGTATGGCCATCGGCACGGGAACCGATGTGGCCATGGAGACGGCCGACGTGACCTTGATGAGGGGAGATTTGCGAACTGTCCCGAAAGCCATAAAGCTCTCGAAAGCGACGATGCGGAATATCAAGCAGAATCTGGGCTGGGCTTTCGGTTACAACTTGGCCCTTATCCCAATCGCGGCCGGTATTCTGGCGCCGTTTGCCTGGGCGCCCGATTTCCTGCGGCAATTAAATCCAATTATAGCGGCAGGGGCTATGGCTTTCTCAAGCATCAGTGTTGTGACTAATTCCTTGCGTCTTCGAAGAGTGAAGCTCTAAAGCTTACCTTCGGCCTGTTTCGCGTTGTTGGTATGGTCCCGAGATGAAGTACCTGTCCTCTCATCAAATTTCCAGCTATCACAGATTTCTTATGCGTTCGGGCGCCGTTCTGCTATTATTGCTTCTCGTGGTTTGATAATTATTCAGAAAATACTTCTGGATAAAATCAACCGTACAACGCGATTACCCTGCACATCCATCTTTTTCGTGACAATTTGATAGATAGTGTAAGCGACTCCGGTAAATGCCGGCATCGCCCTCACTCCAGAATTGGCCTTTAGGGTTCATATGGTGGTGAAGATTACGTTTTCTTACGCTGGTTTGCACTATTAATCCCAAGTAACGAAGTTAATAGTGTAACGAAGTTAATAATGTAACGAAGTTAATAATGTATCGAAGTTAAAAATGTATCAAGATCAAACAAAATAAGATGAGCAAACAAGATCGGCAAAAAACAAGCCGCAAAGAACAGAGAAAACAGGAAACGGAAGCTGTTCGGCGAAAGCGAATGATCCGGATCGGGATCGTATCTGTCGTAGCCATCGTCCTGGTTGGTTTTCTAATCTTTCGCTTTGTAGGAACGAGCGTCGCCGGTGTTGCAGATTATGGTGTCCAGGAAAGCGGCCATGACGAGGGTGTTGTGATCGAGGCGAGCGAGCTACCCCCGGTTGGAGGTGTTCATAGCCCAAGATGGCAAAACTGCGGCATTTACGACAAACCGGTTGACAGCAAGAATGCGGTCCACTCAATGGAACATGGCGCCGTCTGGATAACATACCAGCCGGAGTTGGACGGTCAAAGCGTGAATACTCTGCGTGAACTGATTGGCGATCAGACCTACTTGTTGCTGAGCCCGTATCCTGGCTTAAGCAGCCCGGTAGTGCTTTCGGCCTGGGGCATTCAGCTGGAGGTCGACTCGGTGGACGACGAGAGGGTGGCGCAATTCGTCAGTACATATCGCCTCGGTCCCCAAACTCCTGAGTTCGGCGCAGCATGTACGGGCGGCGTTGGCTTTCCTGTTGGTTAAGCAAATTGGTTAAGCAACGATATCCATTCCTGTTGGAATAGCATTGGTGGCAGAGCAGCCCAAAATGAGCGGGCGGTGAGCTAGAAATTGATGGAGAGTGAGTTTTATGGGTGCAAAACCTATCAAGAAGCGACAAACCTCGGAACCGAGCAGCAATCGATGGCTTACTGTTATTGTAGGTGGGGCAATTATCATTGGTTTGACCGCCCTTGGAGTATTGCTCTATCTGAGTCTGAAAGAGCCTGAGGTTCTCGATGGACTTACCAGAAGTATCGGACTCTCACGTGGTCATGACGAGAATGCAGAATATGGCGACAGTGATTTGCCTCCGGTGGGTGGAATCCACAGTGGTATCTGGCAAAACTGTGGGATCTACGACGAGCCGGTCTTGGCCAAGAACGCTGTTCATTCGATGGAGCACGGAGCAGTTTGGATCGCCTACCAGCCCGATCTCGCGGAAGGTGAAGTGGCGCGGCTGCAAGACGCAGTTCGCGGTGAACCATATGCCTTGTTAAGCCCTTATCCTGGTTTAAAAAGTCCGGTTGTGCTAACCGCCTGGGGGATTCAGCTTGAGCTAGATTCAGCTAAAGATGGCCGTATCTCGGATTTTGTCGACCGCTATCAACAGGGTCCCCAGACTCCAGAAAGAGGCGCCTCTTGTGTGGATGGCACCGGCTCCCCAATAGGTTAAAAATTTTGACAACATCACAGAAACTGCTATACTTCTAGCGGCTCCCCCCCAGAGGTGCCCCCTCAGCGCCCGCTGAGGGGGCACCTCATTTTTTTTGCCTTCATGGGCATAGCCTATGTACTTTCTGGAGAAACCTTGTCGCTTGATGGACCCCAGTTAATTAACACCGGACCCGCCTTGGAAGCCACCGGCCTGGTTCACCGGGTATTAAAACCAACTGGTCCTGGTCCCTACCCCACCGTAGTAATGCTCCACGGCCGCAGCGGCGGAGAAGACGCCATGTGGGTCTTTGCCCAGACCTTGCCGGCTGATTGGCTTGTCGTTTCCCCAAGGGGCATCAAACAAGACCCTTCTGGGGGTTATGCCTGGCATCCTCGTCAAAGAGACGAATGGCCTCCACTAGCTATGTTCGACGAAGCCGTTGAAGAAGTTGTCCGTTTCATAAAGGCTCTTCCCTTTGTCTACAACGCCGATCCTGAGATGGTTTACATGATGGGCTTTAGCCAGGGCGCCGCGACGGCCTATGCAACAGCTATGGGTCATCCGGACCTTGTCAGAGGCATTGCTGGACTTGTCGGTTTTGTCCCCGTCCAATGTGACGCGGCAGTTGAAACAGCCGTCCTCAAAGGGCTACCGATATTCATGGCTGTGGGCGTAGAGGATCCCTATATTCCCCATGCCCGGACCCGGAATTGCGCCCGCACCTTACGGGCAGCCGGCGCCAACTTAGCCTACCACGAATACGAGACGGGCCACCGGCTCAACGCCCAAGGGGTTCGTGATTTACGGGGCTGGTGGGCGGAGCAGGAAGAGCTGATCTCCTTGAAACCACCTATCCGTCCGGCTAACTGAGTGCGTATTTATCGGTCGCTTTGATCATTCGATCAGATAAGTTGTCTGTCAAGTCGCTTCTTACGATTTCCGTCCTAATACCCCATCGAACGCCTCTACTTATTCCTCCCCTCCGCGGATGGCTCCCCCCTTATATCCCATAACGTTGCCAGAAATAGAATTGCGGACTCTTGGGGATGTTCTGAACCAAACCTGGAATTGATGCCAGGCAAGAGTTGAAATCCCCAGGAGTCTTGTCGGATATTAGGATCTTCCCTGACCACGCATGGGCAGAAGCGGACACTCGAAATACATGTCAGTGGAGTCGAAATCATTCAAGTTTAACTCTTCGACGCTATCCGCATCTGCGTTGCACTCGCTGCCTTCCTTGAGGACGTTGAGGTGCCAGCGGCCTCCGTTGTAATCTTGATCGCCGGGTTTTGCCTCGGAGATCAGGGGAACGCCATCTTTAAAGGCGCCACCAGGGCCACAGGTATAGAGCTCATCAAATGGGCCGTGGGCTGGATCGAACACGGCTGGCGTTACGACCGTTCCGAATAGTTCGCCATCAACCCATACGGTTGCTCTTGCAGGGGGGCCGCCTGCCTCGGCCAGTGCCGCAAAGCCTAAAGCTAAGACAAAAACTGTCATGGTTAATACTGGGATTTTCTTTCGCATGGTTTACTGAGTCCTTATTCTAGTTGTTGGCGGTGCCTGAGCGACAGCTCCTTGCCATCGACGAGCGTGATGGCCAACTTATTCCAATAGGCGTGTTTGGATTTCTTGGCTTCATTCTTTCGTTCGTCCCAGGTCACCTCCTCGCCAGCCCAGTAATCATATGAACAGCCGATGTTGGCTGAGGGACCGCAATCTAGGGCTGTGCTTGCAGCCTGACATTAGTTCAGCGACCTTACGGTGGGATTAAGAAAGTGTGACAGGATACTGACGGTTCGGTGTCGGGGATCTGGGATGGGTGGATTTATTGAGACCCAGCCAGCGGCCAGGATCTCGATATTTGAATAGCTAGTTTATAGACGGCGAATTGAATAAGTCGCGGCTCCAACCAGGGGTGCTTTAACCAGGGGTGCTTTAAGCAGGGATGCTTTAAGCAGGGATGCTTTAATCAGAATTCGATCATGCATACGTCGCAGTTGAAACTGTCGGCGTCGCCCATGCAAGAAAGGCAGTAAGTGAAGCCACATCCCTCACATACCTCCCAGTCGATCGTCTCCGCACACGATGGACAATAGCGACCACATTCAACGCAGTCTTCCCAGCCATCTTTGCCAAGGGAGAACCAATCACCGCACTGGTGACAGCTGTCAAAACCCAGAGACCAGGCTGTCTCCAGGTCTCCCCGCTCGATTTTGTCTCTTGCTCGCTGCCAGATGTCCATCGTACCTCGCCCCAAGCTTGAAATAACCTGGCCCTTCTGTCAAGGTTTGCCGGTCGCCTCTGATTGACCTTTAAAGGTCGTTTAACGGCTCAGAGTGGGATCGATCTCTCTATCCTATCAGGCTTCCGTACAATCCTCCGGCAATAAGAAGCAGTGTGTGATCGGCGACTTGCTCTGCCGGATACCTCAACCGGTCCCTGCTCCACTTCAAACCCGCCCCGAAGATGGACCAGCTCACCACCGCGGCCGTGATATCAGGTGCTGAAGACCACTTCGTTTGAGACGGTTGTGTTTTTCTGAGCCAATCCAGGACTAACTCGTAGATCTTACTCTGTATACGTGTCTCGATGACCGGCCCAGGATCCATCTCCGCCCTGGCATAGACGGCGTTAAGCTGTCCCAAGTATTCAAAAACCGCCAAGATGAGTACCCGCAGGTTGCCCAGGTTGAATTCCGCATGGGCAGGGATTTTACTGTCGATCTTCTGCTGGAAACTGTAGTCGATGATGGTGTTAAAGAGGTCGTATTTATCCTCATAGTGAGCATAGAAGGTAGCTCGATTGACATTCGCCCTGGCTGTGATGTCCTGAACGGTCATTTTTTGAAAGCCCTTTTCCTCCAGAACTTCAAGGAAAGCTTTCGACAGCCCCTGGCGCGTCCTGAGGATTCGTTTGTCAACCTTCTGTTGTTCTACCATGATCTCGCTCCCGCAATTGACAGGGCCATTGCGTCGTCTCTCTGATTTATTGATGTACAGCTGGCATTTCACTTTATCCAACATCTGTTGTTTATGCAATAGTTGATCAAGATACTTGGCCACTTTCCCCTGTGCAGTGTCCTTGCTTTCGTCGTGTTGCCTTGCCAAAAACGATATCCGGAAGAGTCACAGATGTTTCACTCGTCGCTCACCCCAATGGTGATTACAATGGGTTGATGGTTAGCGGACCGCGTTTTATCGCCGAAGAGATAGAGGTTGTATTCGATCAACCTCCAACGCTGGAGAAGAAACCGGGCTGCCCTGATAGTTTCTTCTGGCAGGGGGATCGTTTCGAGATCATTGAGGTGCTGGCTGAGTGGCACGATTACCGGCGTCGAGGCCGGATGGCACGCAATATGCAGCCTGCTCACTTAGCCGTGGCCGAGCAGCGCGGATCCTGGGGCGTGGGACGCGATTACTTCCGGATTCGTACCCGAAACGAGCGATTCTTCGAACTCTACTTCGACCGAGCTCCAAAGGACGTGGACAGGAGAAAGGGAGCCTGGTTTCTTTTCCGGGAGCTGGAGTCTGCGGATGGTTGAGATAAGCGATTCGCGATTGGACCACTATCGCCAGATTACCTACAGGCTGAAGGACGATCTAAAGCTGCAAAATGAGGCAGATGCCCTGTCCTTCGTGAGGGAACGGGGGTTTGTCTACTTCTGGCCGATAAAGAGGATACAGCTTCCTAGTTTGTGGGGGGCCGTTGCCGGCAACCGGCCTGTGGCAGATGCTCATGACGATCCTGGACACGTTACCTGGGGTTGGAAAGACGCGATGTTAGATAAACGCCAGTGGTACTACGCCAAGGTGCTTCGTGGGAGAGCGATGATGATCTCCCTCACCGTCGCTCCGTTCTTCTATGCCCTGAGCGAAAATTACGGTG
>DASRZI010000359.1:0-19153 GCA_035686605.1 Candidatus Zixiibacteriota bacterium | reverse complement strand
CTGTCCACTGCCCCGACTGCTCCGCAGAAATCGATATTTCAGATGTTATCTGCCCAAAATGCGGGACTGAATTAGATGATTCCACGGATGGGGATCAGTCACCTCCTCTAGGAAAAGAGGAAAGCGACACTCCGAACGGCGAAGACGATTTCCTTAGCTGCTTGACCTGCGGAAGTATGATTTACCTTGAAGATGGTTTCTGCCGGAGCTGCGGTCAGATCTTCTGCGGATGGTGTGGCAGCGGCATCGGCGATGAGGATGAAACCTGTCCAAACTGCAGCCGAAAGCTATATGTCGATTGCCCAGTTTGTGACTTTGAGCTCATTGCTGGAACCGAAATTTGTCCGAGCTGCGAAGCTGTTTTCCCTAAATATTGCACTTTCTGTGGAATTCCGATAGATCCGGGAACCAGCCAGTGTCCTTCATGTCAGAAATCGCTCTCATTTAGACAAAGGAGAAGCGCTCGAACCAGAAACCGAATCACGGTTGGCATGCAGGAGTTAACGCTCGTCGCATGTCCGGATTGCGGCAAGACCTTTAGCGCTTCTATTGGTATCTGTCCGAACTGTAAATTACACATATGTCCGACATGCCATATCGCATTCGAACATGGTGAGAGTGGCTGTCCTCGCTGTGGCATACCGGTGCTGGGAAACGAATCGAGACAGGCACTATGCCCAAACTGCAAACATACGGTCGAATCCGGTTCAAACCAGTGCTTGAATTGCGATCAATATCTGTGCCCGAACTGTCTTCTGGCTGTTGGCGAAGAGGATGTATCCTGCCCTAGCTGCGGCATCCAATTTGAGCTTTCCTGCCCTGAATGTGAAGGTCTTGTTAACGCAGAAGATCTGGTCTGCCCACACTGCGCGGTTGCTTTTGAGAGTTAACGATCGAACCTTAAGTTTATCGGTTTCTGATTGATAAAAGACGGTCTGAGTGGGCACTGTTTAAGGCAGTGCTTGGAAGTAATTTGACCTGCCAGAGGAATATTTCTCTCTAGAAGGTTGGCAATATGGAGCAGGCGGTGCGCAGGCAGAATGAACGCACCACACGCTTTACGTTATTCAGCTTCTTTATGACAGTATTGAGGATATCGGCGGCTCCACAACAGGCCTTACACGTCCGTAATTCGCAATTCGGAGCATATACCTACCCCTGTTACAGGCTGGCCCAATTAAGCCTTGTCTGCGGTCAAATTGATGAATTGGGTGAGATTCCGGCTGGGTGACGTTATTTTTTGTGCGTTTCGCTTGCTAGTACCTGCTTGGCAAAGCTCTTGGCTTCTTCCACGGAGCTGATATCTCCGGCCGCTTGCGCCTCCTCAATCATTCGAAGAAGCCGGCCAACAGCAGGACCAGGCTCTAGTTCAAACTCCTGCATCAGCTCCTTCCCATTGACCAACGGGGCTGGTTGGATCGTTTCCTCGAAGTGGTTGAAATAGCGATCAAAGAGTTGGTCGATGACCTCAAGCAGTCTCGTCCAATTTCCCTCATCCCCCGTTCCACCATGAGTCGCCAGGTAATCGGCGATTGAGAGAAGCCCGATATCCAACCCTGCAGAACCACTTTTCTTGAAGAATCGATAGCTAGCCCTTCGGGTTACAGATTTCTCATTTGCTAAATTCAGGGGCCGCATATGACCCAATACAACATCATGAATATGGTCAACGGCTTGCTTACTGAAGTGGAGCTTGCGGAGTCTGCTAGCTGCGATCCGAGCGCCGACCTTTTCGTGCCCGAAGAAACGAATCCTGCCATCCTCTTCCACGCTCTTCGTCTTCTTTTTTCCAGAATCGTGAAAGACGGCTCCCAGACGCAGCAGCAAACGACCATTTACAGGCCCTTGAATTGGACGAGAGAAATGTTCTCGCAGCGATTCCCGGTATCGACCCAAGTCTCTTTCAATCGACGAGCTAGCCGGCCCATTCGCGATGATACCGTCCAAGAGAACTGATTCAACGACACGCAGCGAAGAGAGCACACTTATTGTATGGGGTAAAAATGATTCGCGGTGTGGCGTGGATTGGGCTACATCGGCCAGGGCTGCGATTTCCGGAAGGACGAATGGGAGCAATGCATGGCTGTACAACACCTGCAATGCCTGATCTGGAAAATCTCCCCCGAGCAAAAGGATTAATTCGTCTCGTATACGTTCGACAGAGACCTGGCTCAGAAGAGGTCCTGATTCCCGAATGGCCGTAGAAGTTGAGGCCTCGATTGAGAAATTCATCTGCTGGGCAAAACGGAGGGCCCTCATCGCCCTGACAGGATCATCGGTGATGGAGTTTTCATGGGTCTGGCGGATGATTTCCCCTTCCAGATCGCGCCGTCCATGACAAGGATCAATCAGGCTGGAAGATCGTTGAGCAGCTATAGGGAGGGCGATTGAATTGATGGTGAAGTCTCGAGCCTTGAGATCGGCCTCGATGTCCTGACCTCGAAATCCGGCGAAGTCTAGAGTCATCCCTTCGTCTAGGATGATTACCCGTCCTGTATCTCGCTCCCTATCCAACACAAAAACCGGGACTTGCAGATAGTCTGCCACCTTGTAGGCAAGAGATATGGCCCGTTCTGGCACTGCGAAATCCAGGTCCTTGCAAGATCTACCGAGCAGCATATCGCGTACGCTCCCACCGACTAGAAAGACAGGTTGGTCGTGACCGCGAAAGATAACAGCGAGGCGGTCAATCAGATCATGCCTTCTCAACAGCGCCCCCTCAGACAATTCGACGAAGGTTACTTCCAACTTATCGCCAATGCGATTACGTCTTCCAAGATTCTCCGCGGCCAGTGCCGTTTCGCCAACACCGGCAACCCTTCCAGCGGCCATGGCTACCCACCGGCCAGCGTAGACGTCTAGCTCCGCTCGGGAAATCGGCTCGTCGGATGGTTGATCGTCAGTCATTTTCCTACAAGAAGGCTTTCGCGAGAAACGAGTGCTGCGCTTACTGGCATCTTTTCCAAGAGATTTCGCAGATCGACGAGCAAATCAACATTGGATGGAGACGAGCCTCAGACGAAGTCTGCGAAGATCTCAGATTTAAGAACGGCAATATAGGGCAAGTTGCGGTATATCTCGCCAAAATCTAGGCCATATCCGACCACGAATTCATCAGGAATTTCAAAGCCGAGATAATCAATAGGTACGTCGACTTCTCTCCTGCTCGGTTTGCTGAGCAAAGAGCAGATCCGCATCGAAGCTGGAGATCTGGCTAGGAGGGTTCTTATCAAGTAGTCAAGGGTCCGGCCACTATCGATGATGTCCTCGACAATCAGCACATTCCTGCCTGCAATATCGTCCTTGAGGTCCATCACGATCCGTACGGCGCCGCTGGAAACCGTGCTGGCTCCATAACTTGAAACACCCATGAAATCAAGATGGTGGGGTCTATCTAGTTCCCGGCTCAGGTCGGCAAGGAAAACAAATGCGCCTTTCAGCACGCAGATGAGAAGCAGATCGTCGATTTGACGGTAGTCTTTAGCGATATCCTGGGCTATTTCGCGGGTTCTCGCCTGTAACCGTTCCTCGCTGATCAAGATATCGTGGACATCATCTCGCAGGTTGCGGCCGGCTTCGCTCATGATTCGCCATCGCTTTGAGCTGGGAGAACCTCATGACAAAAGCGGCAGCGAGCCTCGTATACCTCAGCCGCACCTACCAGGACAATAGGATCATCGAAGGCGGCCGGTTTTCCGTTTATCAACCGTTGAGTGCGGCTGGCATCTTCTCCACATATCACGCAGATAGCATGAAGCTTATCCACGCTCTCCGCCCGGGCCATAAGACTCGGTATCGGCCCAAAAGGTTCACCCCTAAAATCCGTGTCGAGACCGGCACAAATCACTCGATAGCCTTTGTCAGCTAGAGCATCACAAACCTGGACGATCGAGGTATCGAAAAATTGGACCTCGTCGATGGCCACGACATTGGTATCCGGTCTGATATGCGACAAAATATCGCTTGGTGAGGAAACCGGCCTGGCATCAAAGTCGACACCATTGTGCGAGGTGACGCGTTCTTCATGATAACGCGTATCAATTAGTGGTTTATAGACCTGCACATTTTGGCGTGCTATCACCGCTCGTCGAAGTCGACGTATCAACTCCTCAGTCTTACCACTGAACATGCTCCCGCAAACCAACTCAACGCTACCACGCGTATGCATCGTACTCGATCCTCCCATATAATTCTCGGCCTTGTCCGGCCGCATGATTCAACTAAACCCGGGACCACAACCCGCAGAATCAATTCGCTGCGGAACTGATAGTCCGCTCGGACTGAGGTCACACAAAGCCCTAGCTACTCCGTAATACAAAAAGGCAGATGTGAGGTCACATCTGCCTTTGATATTAGCCTAATTTGTCTAGCTGTCTACTCGATCAATCCCTCAGCTCGCAGGTACTTTTTGATGTCAATGAGGGCTTTCTGTCCAACCCCATGAATCGCTAAAAGAGCGTCATCTCCCTGCTCGAGGCGATCAAGAACATTGCCGATTGTATTCAAACCATCGGCCTTCAAACTGTTTAAGGCCCTGGTGGTCAGGGGGAGTTCCTCAATTGGCAACGCTGCAGTTGATTGCAGCTCGGCTTGTTCATCGACGTCAAGCTTAATCTCTTCTCGACGCTGCAAGCGTTTCATAAACCGTTCAACCTGCCCCTCGGTGTCGACCAGGCGCTGCTGCCCCGTATAGAAGGGGTGATTTCCGGACCATATATCGACTGAGATTTCAGGTCTTGTTGAACCAACGGTCATGATGACTTCGCCTTCATGCATAACCTTGGCATCTGGATACCATTTGGGATGAAGATCTTTCTTCATTATTCGCTTCCGCTAAATCTGCTCTACCGGGTAGACGCTGACATATTTCCGACCATATTTTGTTTCAAACTTAACCTGGCCTTCAATTAACGAGTAAATTGTGTAATCCCTGCCCAACCCAACATGGTTTCCTGGTCGAAACTTCGTACCCTTCTGGCGGATGATGATATTTCCAGGAATTGCGAACTCACCGCCATAGAGCTTGACGCCCAGACGTTTTGAGTTGCTATCGCGTCCATTTCGGCTTGAACCAGCTCCTTTTTTATGAGCCATGATTTCTTCTCCCTACCAATTGCCGCCTAGCAATTATCCAAGATTTATGCTGTCTATTCGCAACCGTGTATAACTCTGTCGATGGCCCTGCTTGCGACGATATCGCTTGGACGGGCGATACTTCCACACCAGGATCTTCTTTCCTCGATACTGCTCGACGATCGTTGCTGTTACCGAGGCTTTATCCACGGTAGGTTTTCCAACCGAAATCTCCTCCCCGTCAGCAACTAATAGTACTTTGTCGAGTTCGACAGAATCACCGACTTCAAAAGGCAGCTTCTCTACCGCGAAACTGTGACCTTCTTCGGCGCGGTATTGCCGGCCGCCACATTCAACTATTGCGTACACCTGTACCTCCCAAAAAGAACCGGCATTCTTTGATGCCGGCGATAACGTTTATGCTGTTCAGGCTGTGTCGGGGGCCTGTTCAGCGACCGATGATTATAGCTTCCCGTCCCGAGAAAGTCAAAGCCAAAACAAGGTTAAGCCAAACAAGGTTAACTTAGCTTGGTCCCATTGTGCTTCGATCCGGAACCCATCCCTAACGGTCGACTACAACTCTTTATCCTAATTTGCGAGCCGCTAACTATCAAATTAGGAAAATTGGCGTCAATATAATCCATCCTTAAACGAAAACTACTATTTCGGATAGACGAGTAATACAGAAGGCAGCTCACTAAAGGCTGGGATGCCTTCGAGCGGGTCTGCCAGCAGAAGTCCGGTGGAAGCTCCGCCATCCAAGTTCAAAGCCCTATCGAGGTTCAAATCAGAGTTAATCAGATATCTGCCCAGATCAGCTAATGTGAACGTCGCCGAAGGTGAGATGATGAGCAAGATGTGACCGTCTTGATCGATAGCGACGACGGTCCGGCGCGCTTTCTCGCCCGTCTCATCTTTGTATCCCAGCTTTCCACCTGGCGTAATCAGCATGGGAAAAGACTGCACTGCTGCCGATAAGGGTTCGGTCTCGTCGTAAGGTTGCTGCTGCAACCAGCGCAGCGTCGGACCCTCCGTACCTACTGAAAACATGCCGCCGAATCCCAGATAGGTCGAACCGCTGCTAACGCCTTCGGAAATAACCAGGCCAGTAGCATGATTATCTTCTGTAAAATACCCCCCATTTACGACAATAAGGGCCTCGGTTTCCTCTCCCCAATTTAAAAGGCTTCGCGCCTCACCTGGATGATAGCCAACATTGAAACGATAGAGGTCCGGATCGATTCGCAGTAGGTAAAAGCTCTGAGTGGAGTCTTCATCCTCGTCATTTAGGTTAATAACACGCCGTTCCAACCCTTGGCGGACCTCCTGCCATCCTGAGTCAGGCGCCATTGACTGGTTTGGAGCAGGGTCTGTGGTCAGCGGCGGAGGTTCCGGGTTGGTACTTCTGGTTGCCCATGATTGCAATGTTGGGGCTAATGGAATCGCGTCTGAAGCCGTTGCCGACGATCCACCGTCATCCAGAGTCTGATTGCAGCTTGCAAGCAAGACGAGACTCATCACCATCAGCAGAAACAAGTCCTTTCGAAAAAGCTTTCCTCCACCGTGGATCTGTTTATGAATTACCATCAATTGCCAAAGTTAACCGGGTTCTATGTATATCAGCCGATAATGGATCCAAGTCCAAAGCAAGAAGTACTTCGTCAGGACGGCCTATTTCCCCCGGGGCGAGGCTGAGATCCATCATTATTTCCATCCGCTCACCCGCGTTTTGAGAAAGCGAAAGAGAATGAATGCGCGGACGCAAATCGTACGCCTTATCACGTCTTTCTCTTTGCAATGCGGACAGTTGCAGCAATTCGCTAATTCGCTCTTGCAGCTCCTCACTGCTTATGTTTTCGCCAGGTCTAACCCTATAGGTCGCTGATTCTGTCTGATTCTGAAGGGGTGTTTCCGAAATGTCCACCTCGCAGACAGAATATAGATCGATCCCATCTGGCAGTGCCGATTCGAGACGATCTTCAGTTTCTTGCAGTTCGATTATTTGACCGAGCCACAAATCAACCATCTCGCATTCGCTTGTGAAGCCCAGAGGGAGGGCATCAGCAAACTGCATTCGTGGTCGCTTATTAAACCCTTGAGTATAGGCGATTGGAATGCGCGCGCGGTTAATAGCTCTTTCCATGGTTCTTGCTAAATCTAAATGGCCTATGAACCGAGCGCTGCCCGATTTGCCGATGGTTAGGCGAATGCGCTGGACGTAATTAGCTTGCATGGCTGCAAGTCTATTGCAGAGGCTGATGGGCGTCAATCCGGCTCATCTGGTGTAAAATTGGGCAGGATGTTTTCGTTATTTACTCAACTGGATTCAAAAATATGTCCCTTATTCTTGTTGTTGATCAGTGCTGTCGCGCTGCTCATCAGTAGTTGTGAACGGCCCGACCCGGAAGTTGCGAAAATACTCCCCCAGCCAACTCTGATTCAACTGGCATTGGCTACAACGGTACCCCCGACCGCAACATTAGAACCAACTCAGACACCAACGGCAACACCGAGGCCTCTGATAACTCCCTCGGCATCTTACGCTGGAACACCAACGCCCGATCCGACGCGTTCAGACGCGCCGGCGTTAGTTGGCAAATACGCGCTTCATGTGGTCAGTTCAGGAGAGACGCTGAATATCATCGCAGACATTTACGATACTACAGCGGCCGAGATAGCTGACATTAACGACTTCGATGTTGACGATTTTCTATCGGTCGGGCAGGAACTGCTGGTCCCGACCAAGTCTGATGGTGTTAGTCCAAGTTTTAAGCTCATTCCGGATAGTGAGCTTGTATACGGGCCATCGGTGAAGGATTTCAATGTTGCGGATGCCATCGCCTTTTTTGGCGGATACTTGGAAGAGTACCGGGAAGAACTCGAGGGAGTGGACATGACTGGTCCGGATATCGTCCAACTTGTTGCTGACCGATTTAGCATGAATCCGCGCCTCTTATTGGCCATCATAGAGCACCAATCCGGCTGGGTAACGCGACAGGATGCGGAGGATGATGGTTTCCCAATTGGCTACGAACAAGCTGAATACCAGGGGCTCTATAAGCAGCTTTCCTGGGCGGCTAACCTGGTCAATTACGGGTACTATGGCCGTTCCGAGGGTGGTTTGCATTCGTTCGAAGTTGGCGGCGATTTAACCATCGACTTTGCGAACGACATCAATGACGGTACTGCAGGAATTCAGCTGATGTTAGGCAATTTGCCGTCCGCCACGTATCAGAGCTGGCTTAGCAATGTCGGTCTTGATGGTTTTTTTGCCACATACAACCAACTCTTCGGCAATCCATTCATTTATACAGTCGATCCGATACGACCTGCCGACCTGCAGCAGCCACCCCTGACTTTGCCCTGGGAACCCGGAAAGACCTGGTATTTCACAAGCGGGCCACACGGTGGGTGGGCCAGCGGATCAGCTTGGGCGGCGCTTGATTTCGCACCGCAGCATGAGCAGCTGGGCTGCTACCAATCCGACGACTGGGTTACGGCTATGTCAGATGGTGAGGTTGTTAGAAGTGGCAATGGCGCGGTGGTTATCGACCTCGACGATGATGGATTCGCCGGCACAGGCTGGGCCATCACCTACATGCATCTTGAGAGCCGTGAGCGGGTTCCAGAAGGCTTCATGGTGAAAGAGGGTGATAGACTAGGTCATCCATCCTGCGAGGGGGGCTTTTCAAATGGCACCCATGTGCACGTCGCTCGAACCTACAATGGCCGGTGGGTATCAGCCGACGGCGAACTACCCTTCGTCATGGGTGAGTGGATTTCTCAAGGGCTTGGTCGCGAGTACGACGGCCTCCTGCTCCGGGATGAGGTCGTCAAAGAGGCTTGCAGCTGTCGCGAAGAGGGAAACGCCATCGCGAAAGAGTAGTGACCTTCGTCAACCCGCAATGATGGGCTGCAATAGCCAGAGCCACCATCCCGTTTATTGATTGAATTCCCAAAAACTTCGGGTGCAAACCCTTAAAAAAAGCAAACCGCTTCAGTGATTGATCGATCACTGAAGCGGTTCGTCTATCTGTATGGAAAAGCCGGTTTATTCTGCATTAAGCCGGCTCTGTTTGAAACTCTCTATACCTGGCTCTTGGCAAAGCGTCGCCGTACCAGAATCATAGAAATCGCCAGGATCCCAACGATACCCACAACCAATCCGGCAGAATTGGCTGAAGACTGCCCAGTCATATCTGACAAGGCAACAGAGGTTGGCGGCAAGACGGGTGTTTCTCCAAAACTCCAGAAAGATATGAACTCGGAACACCCACCAATGGTTGTATCCCATTGTAAACCACCGCCATTGTCGAGCTCTGTGTTCACGATAGTGTTGTCGAACCCCGTCCCAGCTGCGCCTGAGTCTCCGATGCGATCCCAAACGTCACCGTAATAACCTGCGAAGTACGCGGTAGGGGGTGTTACCGGGGTGAAGATCTGGAACCAATCTTGAGCTGCGTTGAACCCTCCGACAGATTGCGTTGCGGCATCGTAGTATCCGAATCCATCGTCACTTCCCTGCAGATAAAAATCAGCTGCCAGGAACGTGGAAGCCGCTCCCGCTGTCGGAACGCAAATCTCCCAATCGATCCGGAAATAATCGTTACCATTAACGTAGATCGTGTCCACGTTCATGGTTACGCCGCTATCGGTGTTCTCGACGGCTGTTTCCACGATCCAGGGATCTGCACCGGTTCCAGTGCCTTGTACGCTGCTCTGGCTTGTGTTCGCCCAGGCATCGTAGCTATTTGAGGCGCTTGTATTGTGATTATCAAAATCTGGGCCGAGGACGTAGTTTCCATACCAGACAAACAATCCTGCATCGGCTTCATCTTGTCCTGTAGGGTAAACCTGTCCAGGGGTCGAAATATCTACGCCATCGTGGATCACCTGGTAGCTGGCATCGACAGCTACATTTATCGTCAGCGGGGAACCCACTATAGGCGTAAATCCAACAGCATTGCCGCCGCTGCTGCCACCCGTTTTTCCGTCGGCGGAGACAGTTACCGCGATCGCCAACATCAATACCATGACGAGTAGGACTAGAAACAAGCGCCTTGACATAATCCGAAATGGATATTTTGAAGACATATTCCCTCCTATAAAGATTACAAGGGCGGCTCGTTAAGCTGCCCTAGAGTCCAATAAGTAACGTGCATCCAGGTTTCGAATTCATTATAAGAGATTTAAGGCCGAATTACCATTGATCCGAGTGGTATTCCACCGATCAAATGAAGGTGTAAGTGGTAAATCTCCTGCCCACCGTGTTGATTGCAGTTAAAAATGAGCCGGTATCCATCGTCTGCGATGCCTTCCTGCAGGGCGAGCTTGGCAGCTACGAGGAGCATCCGCCCACATAGGAGCTCATCCTCCTCGGTTAGGTCATTTAGTGTCTGGATCTCCTTGTTGGGAACGATCAGAATGTGCACAGGCGCGGCTGGATATTTGTCCCTAAAAGCGGTGACCATCTCATCTTGATAGACAATGTCAGCGGGTATTTCTCCGGCAATTATCTTTGAGAATATTGATGTCATACTATAATCTCGTTGGTATTCGTTAATCCGTGAATCAATTCTGATCAAAGGCTATTGTACCCGATGGATGAGCCTCTTCGCAGTGAGACATCAACAATAGATATTTACATAAAGTTGGCTCAATACCCGATCTTGGCCGGCA
Organism: Candidatus Zixiibacteriota bacterium; assembly: GCA_035686605.1. Taxonomy (GTDB): domain Bacteria; phylum Chloroflexota; class Anaerolineae; order Promineifilales; family Promineifilaceae; genus UBA11865. The sequence goes on along the minus strand of DASRZI010000359.1, from coordinate 8,401 downwards.
AGATCAGAGCGCACATGCGTGAAGAGATTTTTAGAAGGGGCATAGTCAGCAAGGAAGAATTTGAATCTGAGGTTCGCCAGAAGGCCATCGAGTCACAGAAGCGGGAAGGCGTTTACGATCCCTTTAGTGAAGAGCCGACAGCGGTGTGGCAGGAGAGGAAGTCGAAGGTACGTGACTATCATACTGATTTCTATTTCGGGTTCAATTTGCCGACTAGCGTCTTTGACCAGCTGGTTAGTGATGTTCTCAACGACCAACCCGGTCCAACCCTAGATTACGAATTATCATTTAATCCTGAGCTGTCTCCCTGGGATCTGCTGTTCAAGCAAGGCCGGATTTATGAGTCGATGCCTCCGCCGGAACGCAAGAAATACAACCATCATCTGGAAGAGATTAAAGCTGTTCTGATCAAAGGCATGATCAGTGATCAGCTGCCGTATGTCGGAGTCGCCAGACGTGTTTTTGACATCGATGATCTTCGTCGCGTACACAATCGCAGAATTGGCCGGGGAAAGATTGGCGGAAAAGCCGCCGGCATGCTCCTGGCCTGGAAGATCCTTCAGAAAAAGGATCCTGCTATTGGAGCGGATCTGAGCACCAAGATCAGCATACCCGATTCCTACTTCATCGGCACCGAGGTGATCTACGAATTTCGCCTGATAAACAATCTGGATCACGTAATGAACCAGAAGTATAAGCCTCTTGACGAAATTCGCGCCCAGTATCCGGAGATAATCGATGCCCATCTTGCGGGCCAGTTTCCAGAAAAGATCGTCGAGCAGCTTCGTGAATTGCTCGCCCTCATCGGCCAGAGACCAATAATCGTGAGATCATCCAGCCTGCTTGAGGATAATTTCGGTTTCTCCTTCGCCGGCAAATACGATAGCTTCTTCTGTCCGAATCAGGGAAGTCCTGAGGATAATCTGGATGAGTTGCTGAATGCCATCCGTCGCATCTATGCGAGTACTTTGAGTCCAGATGCGATCTTGTACAGAAACAAGAACCAACTCATAGATTATGATGAGCGGATGGCCATTCTACTACAATTGGTCGAGGGCAAGAAAATCGGAAAGTACTATCTCCCAAGCGTGGCTGGTGTTGGTTTCAGCCAGAATACACTTCGATGGAGCCCAAAGATTCGCCGGGAAGACGGTTTCTTACGAATCGTATGGGGATTGGGAACAAGAGCGGTTGATCGGGTGAGCAATGACTACACCCGCCTCATTGCCCTCAGCCATCCACAGCTAAAGCCCGAAACGACAGCCAAGGCCGTAAGACAGTATTCGCAGCGATATGTAGACGTGATTGACCTGACGGACAATGTTTTTAAAACGCTCCCTGTACGCCCTGTGCTCGAAAATTTGATGGACGAAGGGTACAGAGACCTCAAGTACGTGGTATCACTTGATGAAGGTGAATATGTAAGGGATCTGGTTGCCGCAGGAAGTGTTTCCGACGCGACGAAAATGCTCGTCACCTTCGACTATCTTGTCAAAGAGCGTAGATTCATAAAGCTCATGCGAACAGTGCTAATGCGCCTGGAGGAAGGGTATGAGCGCCCAATTGATTTTGAATTCACGGTCGATTTTGAGGAGTCTTACCCGGATGTCGATTTTCACCTGAATGTCCTCCAATGCCGGCCGCTGAGTATGAGGGAATCCGATGAGCAGGTCCGAATTCCAACTGATTTACGAGAAGAGGATATCCTCTTTACATCGTACGAACTGGTTCCAGACGGCCGAATCGAGGGAGTGAAGTATGTGATCTACGTCGATCCAAAGAAGTACCGGTATATCCCTGAGCAGCAAACCAAAGCCCATATCGGGCAAGCTATCGGTCGTCTCAACAAGCAGCTGGAACGAAAGCTCTTCGTCATGATGGGGCCAGGTCGATGGGGGAGCACCAACATCGATCTTGGCGTCCGACTTTCTTACGCGGATATGTACAACACGAAAGCCTTAATTGAGATGGAAGTCATGTCTGAGGGAACGACGCCAGCGCTTTCTTACGGTACGCACTTTTATCAAGACCTGGTCGAGACCGGGATATATGCTTTGCCATTGCACCTAGAAGATCCCCGCAGCCGGTTCGACTGGGATTTCTTTGAGCAGAGCGATAATTTACTGTCTGAATTCTCGCCTCAGGACGCTTCCTTGTCTGAGTATCTGAAAGTTCTGGATGTTGAAAACAGCAGCCATGGACGGAGACTGACGATTGTGATGGATGGCTCAAAGGACGAAACGGTGGGCTATTTAGCTGCGGGATCCTGGCCAAAGGAAGCTAACCAAGGCGGAACAGTTTCGGCTTTTTGAGAGATGTCATCGTCCCTTTATCTCAGCGAAGCCAATACCACTGATGCTGGGGCAATCCATTATTGGCAGAGAGCAATCTCGGATGGCAAATACATTGAGCGAGAATAGGAGCCTTCATCAAAAGACTCCTACGCCGTAAGACCTACCTGATTATCCGTCATCCTTATCAGCCAGAGCCAGAGCTGCGAGGGAGCGTTCACCCGCCTCATCCGTTATCTCTCCATCAAGGCGGGAAGCTAGCAATTGGTCTAGTAGCTTTCCAATCTTTGGTCCCGGTTCCATGCCCATCTCGAGAAGATCTCTACCTCTCAGGCTCGCTCTAATCGATCGCCAATCACGCTGATACAGATCGAGATTTTGGCCGCTCTGTCCGTCGGAGCCAACGACAATTCTCGCAACCATCAGCACGCGCGTCCGGTATGGACGAACGACTTGGACAACCCGACTTGGTTTGGCCTCAGCCGGAAGAAGCGTAAGCTCATCAAGAAGCGCGCTTGCGGCGATGATATCATCACTGGTCGCCCGCCGGACCCGCAGCCCAGCCATTACTTCCTGTTGGACAGTCTTCGATAGCGGCAGTAACAGCAAAGCAAAATAAAGAAATGCCTTGGTATTGCCATCTACAACATCCGCCCAGATTGGATCCTCTATCACCTGTATGGCCCGATAAAATGCCGCCTCTGTTTGCTTGCTCCAAGTCAGAGCTGGATGAATTTGAGCTAAAACACCAAAATCCGCCAGGCGCTTCATGATAGGTACCGGTTCTGACTCAAGCAGGCACATCTCCAATTCATTTCGGATCCGGTCGCCGGTTACCCTGTTCAACATCGGTAAGGCTTCGGCGATCAACTCAGAGGTACGGGGCTCTATTCGGAATTGAAGTCTCTGCTCCAACCTGACTGCTCGAAGGATCCGAGTAGCGTCATCAATAAAGCTCAGGCTGTGCAGCACTCGGATTAGCCCAAGTTCCAAATCACGACGCCCACCATAGAAATCGAGCAGCTCGCCAAGATGTAAGCCATCGAGGCGAATGGCCAGCGTGTTTATCGTGAAATCTCGCCTGTGCAAGTCAAGCTTTATTGAACCTCTCTCTATTTTGGGGAGGGCAGAAGGCATATCGTAGAACTCTGTCCTGGCTGTAACAAAATCAATTGCCCTCGGCAGGTCATCCAGCGAATTACTCGAAGATACTTTTCGCCAGATGCCTGGGGTTATCAACCACTTTGCCGTCCCAAAGCGAGAATGGCTTCTAGTACCTCCCCCATAAAGAAGGTACAGTTTTTGCACGAGCTCAATAGCGTCGCCCTCGACGACTAGATCGATATCAGACGGTGCTTTTTTTAGAAGCAGGTCCCGGACGAGACCCCCGACAAAATAGAGGGGCAAGCCCATTTCCCCAGCTGCTGCTGAAACGGCCTTTACCATATCCCACAAAGCGTCAGGCAAGGATTCTGACAATAGATCTCGTAGATTAGGTTCAAGTTCTTGTTCGCCTCTGTCTGAAAGGAGGTTAATCAGATCTGTGCGTGTCACAATTCCGATTAATTCGTCTTGATTTCCTTCTACTTCATCGGAGATCACAGGGATCTGACCCCACCCTTCCTGGATCATCAGCCGCTGGACCGTCTCGACAGAATCCGAAGGTCTGACAGTTATGCTCCCTACTTTCATGACTTGCCGAATCTCAAGATCGCCGAGTTTATGGCTGACTGCTCGGTCCACAATTCTTCGGGTAACCAGTCCCGCAAGCCTGCCCGTTGACGAATCAACCACCGGATAACCTTCGTGGCCGAATTTTCGCATGAGCTCGTCCGCTTCTGAAACAGGAGCCGTATCTGGTAAGGTCTGAACACCATAGGACATAATTTGGGCGACTTTTGCCATGGGCCGGATACATTGAGGCAAAAGGGTTTTCACCTCGTCTCTGACTTCCTCCAGCCGCCTATCCATGATCGTTGCCGCAGCCGCCCGGTTGTGCCCGCCTCCTCCAAGAGACTGGGCGATTTCCGATACATCAAAATGGTTCGTGCTGCTCCGTCCAACCAGCTGTATGTGGTTGTATTTCAGCTGAACCAGAATCAATAAACCATCGGGTGTCATGGCGTCGCGGAACCTGTGCGCTACAGCCGATATTTCATCTTCAAAACCTTCAGGAGCGACGGCAGTGGCAATTGCTACTGTCTGGTCTTCAATGGTGATCCACTCGACCGACTCCTTTAACAGCTCGTAGAGCTGCTGCTGCTGCTCTGAAAGCGGTATATTCAAAAACCTGCGCAAGACTGAGAGCTGGGCCCCCTGCTCCAAAAGCCATGCGGCCGCCAGAACGTCACGACTCGTTGTCGTGTCGTAAACAAGGGAACCTGTATCCTCATGAATACCCAGCAGCAGAAGCGTCGCTTCGTTGACCGTCAGATTAAGCCCCGCTTCTTGGAGCATTTCAACGACCATTGTCGTCGTCGCCCCGACGGTCTCAACATGATAAGTCCATGAGCTGTCGGAATCATCATCCAGCTCATGATGGTCAATAACCTGCACCTGGACCCGGTCTGGACGCACGCCACGTACGCTTGGAAGAGCTAGGGTATCCACAAGAAGAATCCTGTTTACTCGCTGCCTTTTCCAGTCGCCAGGCCGCACGAAACTGAAAGCGTCCCAATAGAGGTTCAGATACTGCAGGACATTACGGTTTACTCGCCATGAAAGAAGGGGAATCGCCTCAGGGTACAGTTTATTGGCCGCTAATTGGGAAGCGACGGCGTCAAAATCGGCGTTTTCGTGGGTCAGGATTAACAACATCTCTACACGACATTATACATTGGCTCCGCCATGGGTGAAACAGGCAACAACGGAGGATGAGATGGCGAGGACCGAACGGTGAGTGCCGGTTCGCAACTTCAGCCATCAATTCAACGTATTACAAATGAAGAAGAGAAATGGAGAAAGAACAATAATGCAACCCTTGCTTGAGGCATTGATCTTTGGCCTCGCTGTTGTGGCGATGTTCATTGGTCTCTTTGGGATCATCATGCCGATCATACCTGGGATTGTTCTGATCTGGCTCACAGCCGTGGTATACGCCATTTACGAGAACTTCTCCTCTGTAGGATGGGTTAGCATAACCGCCATTACCTTGATCGCCCTTTTAGCGGGAACGGCTGATCTCTGGATGCCATTTTTCGGATCGAAGAAGGGCGGCGCCTCTAAGCGAGCCATGATCTTTGGGTTTGTTGGAGGGATTCTGGGTTTCGTAATCCTGACCCCGATGTTCCCGATTATCGGCAGCATTTTTGGCAGTATCATTGGATACGCTATCGGCGTCCTCCTCGGCCAATATCACAAACATAAAGACTGGAACATCGCCTTAAGGGCCAGTGTTGGCGGTGTAGCTGGATGGGGCGTTTCGATGGTGATCCAGATGATTGGGGGCATTGCCATTGTTTCCATCTTCATCTGGCAGGTTCTGACTTTCTAGGAAATTATGAATATTGAAGATTTTCGACTGATCGGATTGCTTATATTTGGTGTGATGTTCGCCGCCTTCATTGCCGGCGTCGTCTTACTTTCCATAGCCGTATACAAAGTTCGCAATCTGGATATCCCCAAGAATGCATCCTTCTCCGAAACCCTGCTCCTCACCCCATTGGTAGTCGTCGTAGCAGTCGACCTATTGGATCTAGCCCTTGATATTCTAGCTGCACCTTTAAGCTGGGCGATCCTTGAATGGCTCGGTCTCAAAGCCCTGAGAGGAGTTGCGACGGTGGAAGCCCTCATCCCAGGAACACAGCTCATACCCACCCTGACTTTGTGCTGGGTAGGTGTCCGGATCATTGGCAATCGTCAGCCAAGTTTTGTTCAGAATCAGAGCTTTATGGGGTTAGAAAGAATTTCCGCTAAAAGTTGAACGGAATTTTCCACGTCCCCAGCATCCACCATTTCGCTCTGTGTGTGAACATATCGGGAAGGAATCGATATGCACCCTGCAGCGCATCCAGCTCCTGCTATTTGGATAGAGCGAGCGTCCGTCGAGCCTCTTTCCAGAACTTCTAGCTGGTAGGGAATTCCACCATCCTCTGCGCGCGTTCGCATTAGACGGACCAGTCCCGCATGTGAGATCATTCCCGAATCCTTGACCTTGATCGCCGGTCCAGCCCCTAGATCTACTGCCATGGTCGGTGCTTCTGGCGTATCACCCGTCATCGTCACGTCGATGGCAATCCCGACATCCACGTTCAGCGCATTGGCTGCTGTTTGTGCGCCACGAGTTCCGACTTCCTCCTGGACGCTAAATACGTAGTAAATGTCGTGAGGAGAGGTCTCTCTCAGGCTCATCCTTCGCAAAGTCTCGATACCAATTACACATCCAATCCGATCGTCCATACTTTTTGAGACATATCGCCCGCCTAAGTCTACAAATGGATTGACGAAACCGGCTGCCGACCCTACCTGGACAGGACAATTCTCCTTGCTGGTCGCTCCTACATCGATGTAGTGCTTGTCCTGACCATGCATCTTGTTCCAGGCCTCGAGCTTCTCGCAGTATATGACGCCGATTGTCCCGTCGGAAAACTGGACCCGTGAACCCATCAACGTTTGCGGGCGCAGCCCACCTATGTTTGTAAACCGAAGGAATCCTTTCTCCGTGATATGAGTAACCATGATTCCTATTTCATCCATGTGAGCCGCTATCATCACGGATAGCCCGCTTCCATCCCCCTTTTTAAGGACGATCAGATTCCCCATGCTGTCGACTGATATATCGTCGGCATAAGGGGAGACAATGTCATGAATGATCCGGCGAATCTCGTCCTCAAAGCCTGAAGGACCATAAGCTTCAACCAATGTTTTTATGAGTTCGTCCATCTTTTCCCTTTATAGAGTACGGGTAACAGTTTCGCGAGTCAGTGACCGTAAGGCAGCGTCGACTAATTTCACAACATTGTCGAAATCGCTTAGGTTAATCATAGAAACGGGACCATGAATATATCGACCTGGGGTGGCTACTGTCGCTGCGGGAACACCAGCGCCCGTTCTCTGAATGGCTGCAGTGTTGGTACTACCACCACCGGGTTGCCTGATCTGGTATGGAATCTCGTTCACAGCGGCGACGCTAATGATATGTGATACCAGTCGAGGGTCTTGGATAGTTCCCGCATCCATGACATAGAGGGCAGGTCCTTTGCTCAGAGCAACGTTCGGACTCACTTCTCTCTTATTCGGCAAGTCATAGGCGGGCGTGCATTCCAGAACGATTGCTGCATCTGGTTTCACGCCATATGCCGCTACTCGGGCGCCTCGCAAACCCACTTCTTCTTGAACGGTGAAGGCAGCAATTAAGTCAAAGGAGAACCTCTCACCCTTCAGTAGCATGATCAGGGCTGCGCATCCCGCCCGGTCATCAAATGCCTTGCCAATGGCGACCTGACCTAGTTCTTCGTAGTCGCTGACAAAGGTCGCTGGTTCGCCAGGCTTCACTTTCTTTTCTGCTTCTCCCTTTGAGCTAGCTCCGATGTCGATCCGCAAACTGTCTGTCCTGGGCTTGGTGTTCATCTGGCTATTAGTCAGCAGATGCAGCGGTTTCAAACCGATCACCCCAGTCAGATTTTTCGATCCTACTTTCACGACCTTTCCACAAAGTGCTTGTGAATCCAATCCACCCACCGTCAGAAACTTGTAGGTTCCATGGTCATCGACGCCGGTTACGAGAAGACCTACTTCATCCATATGGGCATCTACCATCACCCGTAGATCAGATTCTCCTGTTCCGCGTTTGGTGGCGATAAGATTGCCAATGGCATCAACCCGCCATTCGTCCACATGGTCTTTTATTAAATCGCGAATGAGCAGACGTACATCCTTCTCAAAACCAGAGACGCCAGATACTTCTGTAAGCTGCTTCAGTAATTCATTCATCAATAATTGGCCGTTATTCCTATACCCTAAACAGCAGGGTCAATTCTTCTTGTCATCACCCATTAGCTGCTCTCTGAGTGTCGCAAGGAAGGAGTCATCGAGATTCGTGATGAACTCTACGATCAGACGAGCGGCGCGATTGATATCGACCAGAGAAACGATCTCGGTCGATGTATGCA
>DASRZI010000358.1:0-15672 GCA_035686605.1 Candidatus Zixiibacteriota bacterium | reverse complement strand
GACATGCTAATATTTCGACAACCCAGATTTATTCGCAGCTATCGAAAGATACCGAGGAGTAAGGCCACTTCTCCTCAAGCCTCTAGCAACCTCTTGGCGCATGGATCGCCTCTACGTCTTTCTCATACGCAATGACATTTGGATATATGTCCTCTGCTTCCTTGGTTTAGTCTGGTACCTGGCAGAATTTATTCGTGCTCGGCGCCTGCTACGAGGCGCTATGTTCGGATTAGAACGAGAGCGCGGTCAAAGGATGCAGAACCGAGCTGCCATTCTTGTCTTTCTATTTCTTTCAATAATTGCATTCGTCACGTTCGTCAATCTACAAATCGCTCCCACCTTACCCGATGATTTGCTAAAGCCGCCGACTCCAACACCCAATATCTTCTCTACCCCCCTCTCCTCCCCTGTTCCACAGGTAGCACCCGAGATCTCACCCACGGCCGATCTAGCGATCGCACCAACGGTCACTTTAGCAAACCAAATAACAAGAGATGCTGAAGATTCAACGACGCCGCCAGAGCAAACTCCTGAAGGGCAGCCAATCGAAAGTCTTCTGCCAGATGTGGAAATCGGCAACTGCTCCGCCGAAATCATGATCAGCGCTCCTCCAAGCGGCGTGTCGATATCTGGCGAAGTATCGATTTTTGGCACCGCAAACCCAGAAGACTTCGGCTATTTCGATTTGGAGATTTTTGGCCCTGCAACTGGCGAACGGTGGATATCTATCTTCGATGTCCTTCAGAGAGAACCCATATTTGATGATATCTTAGCCACTGTTGACTTTGCAGGGTTGGAGGTAGGATCCTATCTACTACGACTATCGGTATCAGACAATGAGGGTTTAGGGGCAGGTCAATGCGCGATTCAGCTAGAAGTGGAATAGTCTTCGATCGTCTCATAAAAACAAAGCAAGGTCTTTCCGTATTTTCTCCTGTCTCCTAGCGACAAATTTTGAAGCTCAAGATCCACATACTCGGCTGGATCGATTTGAACTATCACCAGACCCTCTGATTCCAAAATCGTTTGCTGAATCCCATCGATGATGTTCAGAGTTTCGATCCAGATACCTTTGTACTGAGGAGGGGCTACATATACAACATCAAACGGAGTACTTATCCCCCCATTCAGAATAGTGAATGCGTTTCGATGAAGGACTGAGGCATTCGGGCTAAGTTGGGTATGTTCCAAATTCGTTTTGATGGTTCGTATTGCGGCCCTTGAGGAATCTACAAATACAGCATGCTCTGCGCCACGGCTCAATGCCTCAATTCCAACCTGTCCTGTTCCGGCAAACAGATCAAGCCAGCTAGTTCCAATAACCCAGTCGCCGAGGATGTTGAACAGATTCTCTTTCACCCGGTCCGTCACTGGGCGTGTGGAATCTCCTGGCACTCTTCTCAGCTTATGTCCCTTCGCCTTGCCGCTTATTACTCGCATTTCAGTTGCCAATTAATTCCAAAGATTCCGCTACAAATGTAACACAAACAAATGAGTGCTAGCATCGTAAATTAATGTGACCATCTGGAAATTGCTCATTCCCCGAGTACGGTGATCTTCAGTGGCAGTTGGAATGTATCACCTATTTGGTCGCCGCTGCCATCTAGAAGAGGTAATCTCCACCCATCAGCAGCGACCCAGAGACCGGAAGCCAAGTAATAGTCCCCATTGGCCAACTCTTCAGGAATTGTCAGGCTGTGCGTATCGCGAACATACTGGCTGATAGGCCATCTCCGAGTTGGAAAATCACTGGGATTCAGCTTATCAGATTGAGCGACCAGGTTGCCGTCTTCATCCATAAAGTGGACAAACACCTGGTAGTTAATTTCCAGCTGATTCATGGCCTTCCAGTACAGCGTCAGGTCGATCTGCTCGCCTGGCCTAAAGGTATCAGAATCAAGATCGTAGCCAATTAAGGCGATTTGATCTCCGAAGTTAGCAAAGGTATCTCTCTGAGCTGGTTGAGCAATGAAGTCCGTTGAGTCATATCTGAGAGCGGCGGATGGTTCGATGACGACGACATATGCTACTAAAAGGGCAAGTGTCAGCCCGATGACCGGCCAAACCGACATCGCGTCACTAGATGTTTCTCCGGGCTTTTCCACATTGATGATAAGTTCGTCATGCCTGTATTTGGCATATTGCCAGGAAATAACAATCGTAGTAATGAGAGCTATTGCACTGATTACGAGAGCGACTCTCCTCTCCCATGTATTGTTAAAGCTGACCTCCACTGTGTGCTCGCCCGCTGGTATGGGAACGACGAGAAATCCGTCTGGCCTTCCGATATCGGTTTCAACCTTAACGCCATCGACCGTTGCCTCCCAACCAGGAAAATCAAACTGGAACAACCGGAGCGGAAAATTCAGCTCGCTGCTGATGGTGTACTTTGTCCGTAGGGGCGTTAAAGATTCAGAGAGGATGACCGTGCCGGATGGAAGCGTTGCTCGGTTGACTCTGTCCAGGGGTTCTTGAGAGTAGAAGCCCGCAATCAACCCAGGTTCAGGTTTTGGAAGAACTTCGACGGTGGCAGGCACGAAATCCGCTGTTGAAGTAGTACCGAGCCAGCGGCCAGACAATTCAATCTGGAGTACGCGCTGAGCAGACGTATCTCCGAAATCGTCAGGCCAAGGAGGTACATGGATAAGAGGGAGGACCGAAATCAGTATCAGAGCTACGATCCCTGCACTAGCCCAGCCGGAAATACGACTGGGAATGATCTGTAGCAAGAGGCTTGTTCCAATTCCTCCAAGAACGGCTAACATTGCGGCCGCCGGACCAAGCAGCCGCCATGGAAATTGGAGGAATGGCAGCAATGGCGTGATCTGCCATATGGGCGAGGATTGCTTGAGCATGAGAAATAGCAAAACGATAAATGCTGACAGGAAAAACAGGCCTTGTTTTCTGAATCGGGTTCGGCTGGAGAAGAGGGCCAGAACACCCCCAAACCCAAGGACCGACTGCGCTATCCCCAGACTCAACGTGTAGCCCGGTTCCGTTGCGCCCCAGTCGATTCGTTCTGGCCCCCCAAACAGCTCGCTGATAGCTAAGAAATGATTCTTGTAGTCGAAATGCCCACCTTCGCCAATGAGACTACCAAGATTAACGGTATCGCTCTCGAGAGCTACCGGCAGCCAGAAATAGGCAGCAAGGCCCAAGGCAAGAAAAAGGGCCAGAAAGATTCTTATCGATATGATTCGCCGGAATACTCCCGCGATCGATGGGGATACCCGGCCATTTGCCTTTATCGCAACCTGCCATATTGCCCAGCCAACAAGGATGGCGAAGAAGACCATTGACATCAAGTTATGGGTAAGAATCAGGGCCGCGACTGAAAAGATCGCGATCATCCAGTTCAGCCAGGTTGGCGATCCACGCAAGCGATTTAACGCCCAAAGAGACACGGCAAATACGCCAAAACTGAATGACTCTGGGAGATCTCCTCTGGCATAGGGGTCCACGAAGAGAATAAATGGAGCGTATACGTAGGACGCAGCCGCGACCAACCCAGCTCCTCTTCCCCACAGATCGCGCACCAGCCCATACATGCCCAGCCCTGACAAAGCTATTCCTGCGATAAACAGAACTTTCACCGCCTGGACAGGACCAAGAATGGGCAGGAAATCTACAGCCAGCCCGAGTTGATAAGTCAGGGGAGCATAAAAATTGAAAATTGGATAGCCATAGCCGAAGTAGAAATTGGGCGCCCATCGGGGAAACAATTCTCCACCCCGGACAAGCCTGCTCATCTCGGCTAGGCGAAAGATGTGCAGTTCGGTATCGGTGTTTTGGGGTAAGGAGGATCGACTGATGAACGGCCAAATAGCGAGTAGACAGATGAAAGCTACCGCCAGATATCCCAAATCCATCTGTGCCACGTGAGTCTTGATTGCGGCAAAGACTCTCTTTGGCCAGGAGTAATTATTCATCGCCTGCTCTTGGCGAATCCATATCAGATGGCTCACTCGATGATAATGACAGGATAATCCTTCCCTCAAACAAATCCGCTTTGGTAAACGTCCCTCTGGGTTAGGCGAGCAGTTCGACGATTTCCTCAGGATGGTTGGCCACCCTAACTCCCGCTTTTTCAAGGGCCTCGGTCTTTGCTTCAGCGGTCCCTGAGGCGCCTTCGACGATCGCACCGGCATGTCCCATCCTTCGACCTGGAGGGGCGGTCCGGCCTGCGATAAACGCGGCCACCGGTTTGCTCATATGCTGGGAGATAAATGAAGCAGCCATCTGCTCGTCGTTCCCGCCGATTTCACCAATCAGGACGACCTGCTCAGTCTCCGGATCATCTTCAAACATCTTCAACACATCGATAAAACTCGTGCCGTTGATCGGATCTCCACCAATACCCACACACGTAGATTGGCCAATACCTCTCTCGGAGAGGGCATAGATCACCTCGTAGGTCAGCGTGCCGCTCCGGGAGACAATTCCGATGTGTCCCGGCTGAACAATCGAACCAGGAATGATGCCCACCTTGGTGCCTGATTTTCCGTTAACACCGGGTTTTCCAGGTGTGATCAATCCTGGGCAATTTGGACCGATGAGCCGCTTCCCTTCTCTGTCAAGGTAGGCCCGAACCTCAAGCATATCCTGTACTGGTATGCCTTCGGTCAGGCAAACGATCAGAGCCACCTCCGAGTCCACTGCCTCGTAGATTGAATCGGCTGCAAATCTCGCGGGAACAGAAACCATCGAACAATTAGCCCCAGTAGCCTCTACAGCTTGCCTAGCAGTATCAAATACAGGTACTCCAAATACCCATTGTCCGCCCTTACCTGGCGTCACACCGCCGACCACATTGGTCCCGTATTCCAGCATTCTCTCTGTGTGAAACTGCCCTTGCCGGCCTGTGATTCCGTGTACCAACAGGCGTGTATTACCGTCTATAAGAATACTCATGGTTACTCCTGGCTTTGCTGACGAGCTTTCGCGGCAGCAACGGCTTTTTCCGCTGCACCGGTCAATGTTGCCGCAGTTTGCATTTGTGCGTCGGCTAGAATACGCATTCCCTCTTCGGCGTTTGTGCCTAGAAGACGAACTACCATAGGCACGCTGCTCTGCACTTCGTTCAGAGCGATTACAATTCCTCTGGCAACCTCGTCTCCCCGCGTAATACCGCCGAAGATATTGAACATGACGGCCTCTACCTTGGGATCTGAAAGGATGATCCGCAGCGCAACGGTAACACTTTCCGCTGTCGCTCCTCCCCCGATATCGAGAAAGTTCGCCGGCTCGCCGCCAAAATACTTGATGACATCCATCGTTGCCATGGCCAAACCAGCGCCATTGACCATGCACCCAATATTGCCATCGAGTTGAATATAGCTCAGACCATTACGGCGAGCCTGTCGCTCTGCCGGAGTTTCTTCGTCAATGTCGCGCATCTCGGCCAGAATAGGCTGGCGAAACAGGGCGTTGTCATCGATTGATAGCTTTCCATCAACCGCGAGCAGCTTACCATCGCCGGTGACAACCAATGGGTTTATTTCTGCGAGCGATGCGTCGGAGGCTAGAAATGCCTCATGAAGCCCAGTTGCCACGATATTAAATTGCCGCCACATGGTATTTGGCAATCCCATAGTCTCGGCAACGTAGTTGGTTTGATAACTTCTCATTCCGATAAGAGGATCAATGTGTACGCGCACGATCTTTTCCGGCGTCTCTTCGGCGACTTGCTCGATATCCACTCCCCCGGCGGCCGAGGCCATCATCATTGAACGTCGCCTACTACGGTCGATCAAAATCGCCAAATAGATCTCATCCTTGATATCTACCGCTTCATCAATTAGCACTTTGCGTACTTTATATCCTCGAATCTTCATTCCAAGGATATGACCGGCGACTTCCTCTGCTTCATCGGGGTTATTCGCCAATTTAACACCCCCAGCTTTGCCCCGTCCCCCTGTTAAGACCTGGCTCTTAACGACAACTTTGCCGCCCAGCTCTCGGGCTATCTCCCTCGCTTGATCCGCAGTTGCTGCCACTTTGCCTATTGGTATCGGAACGCCATGTTCGGCAAACAAGGCTTTCGCCTGATATTCGTGAAGATTCACTCGTTGACTCCTTTTGTACTTCTGATGGTTCCTGTAAGTCTATATCTAACTGAGAAAATTCGCAGATCATTTCTCCCTGACAGCCAATACCAGACGACTAAAATGACCTATTGATCTACACTATCGCCCAAATTCGCGGCTTTACTAGAACCGTCGTTTTAGCCCTGCAGATTTTCACCATTCAACTTCAAAGCAGTCCATTTCTTAGTATCTCGCCATCTCGATGAACTGTCCATCCAGGGTAAGGTAGTGACCAAGCAGATTTGCAGTCAAGCATGAATGGACAGGAAGAACCAACAAGATGTCTCCGACTTTGGTGCGACCGATCAGTCCATCAATTGCCTGAACGATGCCATGTTCTTGTGATAGGGAGATGATTTCGTTTCCTTCGTCAATCGTTGTCCACCCTTCCGGCCCAGCTAATACAACTTTGCCAAACACGTCTTTACCCTTTGTTCCTGGCAAAAGCTCCTTAGATAGATGAATAGCTCCACCGTAAATGATGATTTGGTTTCGGTCCGGGTGAATCGACACCACAGGACAGGCAACAGCCACCGCGATATCCTCTACCCGGCAGGATCCAAAAACCAACTGGGATAGATCAAAAAACACGAAGTTTCCGGGACGAATTTCATCTACTTCTCCGAGGTCCTCTACGATACTGCATCCCGGGGTGTCCCCGACAGATATGGACACCTTGATATCCCTCAGATCGAGATGGTGCCGCACCTGCTTCATTCGATCGAGAACTTGCAGATATATCTCTTCGATATCCTCGGCAGATCGTGAGTGATATGTATGCCCTGCGTGGGTGAGAATCCCTTTTAGAAGCAAGTGGTCAGAATGGATCACAGCCAAGGCAGTTCGCTCTATAGAATTGAAATCATCCCAGGGTATTCCGGTGCGATGGTATCCGGCATCGATCTTCAGCCAAACACGGACTTTTTCACTCAACTCATCGTTCAGAAGCTGAACAATCGCCTCTGACTCGACTAGAACGCCTATCTGAGCTCGTCCGGCTAGCTTGTTCAGGCGCCATGATTGCCGCGGATTGGCAGGAAAGGCGATGGTGACATCTCCCCAACCATTGTCGACAAAGTATTCAGCCATGTCTACAGAAGAAACGGTGATGGCATCGACTCGGCGATCCCTAAACCACTCGCCAATTTCGGCTGATTGATGAGTCTTAAAATGCGGCCTGAGCACGACTCCATTTCGGCTCGCTTTGGCTGCCATCCGGTCAATGTTTCGTACCGCTCGTTGTTTATCAAGAAGTAGAGTCGGCTTCTCGATTTGCGCTATCAGGCTTTCCAACACAATGCGACTCCAAAGTTTATGTCAGCGGTGGTCATTGAACGTGCCATGGCGTATTGCTTGCCGGTAAAATCTGGGTATAGAACCATCCCAAACTGCTAAATGTCCAAGGGCCTTCAACCGAAGAGAAAATCTTGGTTGCATCCCAATAATTGTTATCCCAGTTGGTATACCAAGCGTACCTGGTCACCCACCGTCCTTCATCGTTAAGCCAGGCCAAGATTTTAGGCGTAAAGGCTGCCATAAATCCGCTTTCTTGACAGACCGGCTGCTGCTGCTGATGGAATCCATGATTCAGGCATCCCATCTCTGTTATCCAGATCTCATCATCGATGCTTCCGTACTGTTGGATGAAACCCAGAATACCGTGTGCTCGGTCGGTCCAGAGATTGAAGGCTTCATCAGGGCTCGAAAACAGTGTGTCGTCAAAGTCCCACTGGCCTGAGCAGTTCGTTGGCCATGTATTTGGCAGAATGTCCGGATAAATATGGAAGTGCCATCCCGCTCTCGGGAGCGGGCCATAAGTCGCTTCGTAATAGGTCATGAACTCAGCTAGCCAGCGTAGCCCACAGTCATGGGCATTCACACCACCAACGATTAATTTGGCGTCAGGATCTGCGCCTTGCTCATACAATGTCGCGACTACCTCATCGTGATAAAAGTCCGCCGCCTCTTGAGGAGTCGCGTCACACTGCCAATGCTGCTCACATTCATTAAACACGAGCCAGTAGTTATGCTCCGCCCGAGCGTCCAAATCGACGATCGTGTCAAAAGCCGGCAGCCCGTTCGCAGGGCCACCAGTCAGCATCGGTATGTGCTGACCTCGACTCGTTTCAACGGGTACATATGACGTCCAACTGTAGGTCCAGCCGTAATCTTCGGCTCTTATTCCCGACTCGGTTCCGGTGCCGAAGGCGACAGCGACTCCATGTCTTGGTGAACTGGAGACAGGATAGGGATGCTGTGTCGGAGCAGGCCAAGGTTCATCTGGAGGGTTAGGTGGAGGTCGCGTCGTCGGCGATGGCGTCGGAGTAGGTGGGAGCTCAGTGGGAATCGGAGCGGGTAGTTGGAGCGTTGGCGTGGCCGATGGTGGAACCCTCGTGGGTGACGGTGTGTGCGTTGGGGTTTCCACTGGCGTCTTTTCCCCCTGGCCCGCAACAGTATTGGCCAGTGTCCCAGCCAAGACCAGCGGAGACGAAGTTGGCGGGAGTGTTGGTGCTGCTGTTGGTTCTTCCGTTGCAGGAGGACTTGGTACATCGGCAAGAGGGACAGCTGAAGGCGCCAAAGTTGGTAGATTCTCGGCCGGCTGGCGGTTCGCTGCACAAGAAACAATAAACACCAGTATAAGGGAGAGTAGATATTTCTCGGGTTTGATTAATCTGCGAGTGATTGAAGAATTTCTTAACCAACCATGGGTTATACGACGTCTCATCAATTTACTACCGGTTCGAATCATATGTCTTTGGCAGGTCACTCTGGAGATATGCAAGCGTGGCACTGATTTTGATGCGGTGTAGATGTTGCCGAAGGTATGATACGACCTCTTCTATGATCTAGCCATAGTTGCTATAATGCATCGATTATGGAAGATGCGTCATCAAGAAAACGACCCCAGTTTTGGCTTGGCATTGCGATAAGCTTGGTCTGCATTCTCGCCATACTATTGATCATCAAACCAGGCGATATTTGGGACGTAATACGCCATGCAAGAGTTGAGTTCTTACTCCTTGCATTTCTAGGTCTTATCGCATTCCTCGTCCTTAGAGCCATTCGCTGGCGATTTATGCTTAATGGTGGATGGGATTCGCATCAAGGGATTGGCTACCTCAAAGTATTTCATGTTCAGAACGTGGGCTACCTGGTGACGAATATCCTCCCTTTTCGGTTGGGGGATGTCGCAAGAGCGGTGCTTATCGGCAATATCCCACCAATAACAGTGGGACAAGGAGTGTCAACCGTTGTCGTCGAACGCGTTCTCGACATGCTCTTCATCGTTGTGCTATTTCCCTTCACAATTGCCTCAGCAGTTGATCTTCCGAGGGAGTGGCAAACGGCCGTTTTACTAGCAGGTGCAATATCTCTAGCAGCGTCAGCCGTTTTCATCGTCGCCGCAAATAAACCGGCCTTGTCGATCCGGTTCGTAACCTGGGTATGTGACCGGATAAAGTTTCTCGATACTACAAAGTGGGTGGAGAGGTTTGGCAATCTCCTTCTCGGACTAGATACATTAACCAGGTTGAAAGACGCTCTCATCCTTCTGCTTCTGAGCATTCTGGTTTGGGTTCCACTGATTCTTGGCTACTTCGCCGGAATCAGGGCAGTTAACCTGGATGTGACCATCTCTGAAGCGGCATTCGTCGTCTGCATTGCCGCCTTCAGCCTGGCTGCTCCATCTTCACCAGGAGGGCTGGGTGTACAGGAAGCAGCTATCGCCTTCGCGATGAGCGGCGTTCTCAAATTTCCCAATGACGCGGCGGTAAGCTTTGCTTTGATCTACCGGGCTTTATATTACTTTCTGACTGGAGTCTTGGGCATTATCGGCATCAATAGATTGGGACATACATTCGGCAGTGTTGTTGCCTCGACCCGATCGCTGGTAGGATCGGATATCGACGAGAATCGAGAACCAGTCAATCCAAACGAAGAAATCCAGTGACAAACTGCTGGCGACCCAGAAGACGATGAGAATTCTTGAAGTCCTCACCTACTATAGACCTCATATTAGCGGATTAACGATCTATGTTGAGCGGCTTTCCAAAGCACTGGTCCGTATGGGGAATCAGGTTACTGTCTTCACATCTCAATATGATTCGACCCTTCCTGAAAGTGAAAGCCGTGATGGTGTTTCAATCGTCCGCGTTCCCGTTGCCTTTCGAGTCAGCAAAGGCGTAATCATGCCCCGGTTCGGACCAATGGCTTGGAAGATGGTCAGCGATGTCGATGTCGTGCACCTTCACCTGCCGCAATTTGATGCACCAGGCGTCGCCTTCAGAGGGAGATTGATGAGGAAACCGGTTGTCCTCACCTACCACTCCGACCTCCGACTACCAAAAGGATCGTTCAACAGAGTTGCGGAGCAAGTTGTGGGAGTGATGAATAGGGCAGCAGGTAGTTTGTCTGACGCTGTGGTTACCTATACATATGACTTCGGAACTCATTCACCATACCTCTCCCGCTACCTCGACAAAAAACTGCATGTGATCCCTCCACCAGTTGAGCTGATTCCGGCAGACGACGACAAAGTTGGGTCATTTCTCACCAAATACGATCTTACAGGAAAACGGCTGATAGGTATATCGGCGAGAATCGCTGCTGAGAAAGGGATTGAGGTTCTGCTTCGGGCGCTTCCATTTATATTGGAAAAGCATCCTGATGCGCAGGTAATACACGCCAATCCAGCCGCATTGGGCGAAGAGTCATACTTGAACAAGCTCGAGCCTTTTTTCGAGCAGTATAAGGCCAACTATCGTCTCCTGGGCGCCTTATCGGGCGATGATTTATCGGCCTTCTACCGGGTCCTCGATTGCCTGGTTATCTGCAGCATCAATAACACGGAAACATTTGGACTTGTCCAAATAGAAGCCATGATAAGCGGTACTCCTGTCGTTTCATCCGACCTTCCGGGCGTCCGCCAACCTGTCGTACTGACTGGAATGGGAGAAGTTACACCGGTTGGTGATCATGTTGCCCTTGCGGATGCCATTGGCCGCATACTTGAAAACCAGTACGCCTACCTGAGATCGTCAGAACTTATCGCCGAATCCTTTACATCTGAGGCTACCGCCTCCGCCTATATGGATCTGTTCCGCGACCTGCAAAGCGGAGCAGTAGCCAGGAAGACGGTGGAACCGGCGGTCTACGACAATCTCCGTAACATGCGCGACCAGCATGAGGCATCAGGAACCACGCTCTAGGGCGTATTTGAGCGACCATTGAACAAAGCAGTTGACAGCCTCGAGGTGGAGCCAGGAAGGCCCAGCAGAAGCGAAGCAAATGAAAGTGATTTGCTTTGGCTTTACCTGAAATCGGTCCCAGCCTTCCGCGCCTTACTCCGTGCCGTTGAGTCAAGGTTTTACCAGCATATCGAGCTGCCCGAACCGGTGCTTGATCTAGGCTGCGGGGATGGACTTTTCGCTGAGCTGACCTTTGAAAACAGACTCTCAGCCGGCGTTGATCCTTGGTGGGGACCTCTCAGAAAAGCTATAAAGAGCAGCGCGTATGACTCTGTTGTTCAAGGATACGGGCATAACTTGCCCTACCCCGACGGTCATTTCGCCTCTGCCATCAGCAACTCTGTACTCGAGCATATTCCCGATCTCCAACCAGTACTATACGAAATTCATCGAGTCCTTCAGGATGATGGGCAATTCGTGGTAACGATGCCAAGCCAATATTTCACGAACGATCTTGGCGGCGCCATGTTCTTGGAAAAACTGCACCTCAAATCGTTGGCCGATGGCTACCGGCGCCTTTTCAACAGGATTGCTAGACATGCGCATGCTGACGCGCCGGAGAAATGGGCCGCCCGCTTTGCCAATGCCGGATTTTCAGTGTCAAGATGGCAATACTACTTCTCTACTGAAGCCTTGCACGCGCTGGAACTTGGACACTTCCAAGGCATCCCGTCGGCGATCATCCATGCCCTGACCGGTCATTGGATCCTTGCGCCGTGGAAGAGCAGCCTTGGAATCACCGAGCGCTGGGTTAGACCCTTCTACGAAGAAGAGCCGCCCGAAACTGGGACCATGGTGTTCTTCATACTCCGAAAATCTCGCAGCAGGCCGATCGCTCCTCTGCTGCCAGATCCCAGTCCAATCGACCTCTCGGTTCGGACTCAGGAACTCGAAGCGCTTACAACCGCCTCAGCCGATCCTATCGTTGCTGCAGCCAGCCAAGCTGATAGCGTAGAATCCAGACAAGGTCCACCTGCGTTTATAGATGAAGTTTCAGAAACGGAAAGCCCTAGCAAGGACACCAGATTGTGGAGCTTGCCCAAGGGAGTGCAGGGGATTTCGCTGCTCCTGATATCGCTGATTGCGGCGATCTTCGGCATGAATTCCCTTGGGAGCTTTCCAGGCGATCTTCCCCAATCGATCCTTTGGTTCCTCGGTTCGGCATTGGCATTAGTGCTGGCGGGAAATCCGGTTTTGCTCTCGGAGACGCGAACCGGTTTGAGTCAGGGCATTCGAAACGCACCCCGGAGAAGATGGCTGGTTCTCGTCTCTCTGGTCTTGGCTTTAATCGCATACCTGTCTGTGAATAGCTCTTCTGCCAATCCCAAACCGTTCTTGGCCCTCATTTCATGGATCATGGCTATTTTCCTGGCGATCGTAGCCCTCAGGGTTGCACGAAAAAGCTCCGAAATCCGGCCATTCAGACAATCGAGGAGATCTTGGGAACTGCCAGTGATGGTCGGTGTCCTAATTCTCGCTTTAGGAATACGGCTCTTAGACCTCACATCGCACCCCTTCATCTTGAGTGGAAGCGAGGCAAGCATTGGATTGGACGCCTGGGCAGTTGCTGACGGCAGGATTCAGAACCCATTTGCGACCGCCTGGTTGACCAATCCCACCTTGCCGCTCTACCTATTGTCTGTACCGATATCCATTTTTGGTCGTTCGATCATGGCAATTCGGATACTGTCGCCGTTCATCGGAACATTAACGGTCGTTGCGGTTTACCTCTTCGGACGGCGTCTCTGGGGTCCGGTTGTTGGCCTATTCGCCGCTATCCTCCTTGCAGGCTCTCACATCCATGTCCATTACAGCCGGCTTGGAATGACCAATATCTGGGATCCACTCTTTGCATCGGCAGCTCTTGGCCTGATATATGTTGCCTGGCAAGAACGAAACAGGTCCCTCTGGATCTTGGCTGGAATCGTAACTGGTCTCAACGCCTATCTTTTCACGACCTCACACATACTACCCATCATTTTGTTCGGGATATTTATCTATCTGCTTCGAGATTGGCGGGAGATATGGGAGCAGCGATCCGCGATATTTGCTGCCTTCATTTTGGCCCTGATAGTCTCCCTCCCTCAGCTTCTCTTTTACCGCTCCAATCCGAACATCTTTTTCGACCGGGCCAATACGCTTGGCATTATCCAAAGTGGCTGGTATTTAGACGAGAGCGCCGCCTCTGGATTGAGCCTATCTGAGGTTGTATTAAGACAGCTGTGGTATGGATTGAATTCATTCAACGCCGGACTTGATAACAGTACTTCCTACAATCCGGGAACGTCGATTCTTAGTTTCTGGGTTTCCGCTTTGTTCCTGGTCGGCGTCGGTCTGGCTGTTTGGCGTTTTAAACAGCTGCGAAATGCAATCCTGCTCGTGTGGGTATTGGTGACACTAATATTTGCTGGAGCCCTGCTAGAAAGACCTCCTAACAGCCACCGTCTCCTTATCGCCTTGCCAGCAGTCTATTTGATAACCTCATTAGGGGTGATTTGGTTAACGTATCGGCTTCTCCGCTTCCTTAAACTCTCCAAGCGATACGTAGTGCCCGTTGTGCTTTCAGTTGTCATTATCATTGCCGTAAGAGACATGATGTTCTATTTTGGTGATTACCAGAACCAAGGATTATACGGCGATCGCAATACAGAAGTGGCCAACGAAGTAGCTGTATATCTCGATTCATTAGAGGGTCAATGGCTCGTGTATTTCTACGGTGCGCCTAGTATGTACACCTCGTTTCCAACGTTTTCCTATTTGGTCAGTGACCTTGGAATTGGTATACAAATGGTCGACGTCGAAGAACCCGGTTCAATTCCAGCCACGGTACCCGGGACAAACGTACTCTATGTCTTTCTTCCAGAGAGAATCTATGATCTCGAGCAAGTGCAGGAGCATTATGGAGATGGAGAGTTAACCATTCTTCCTGGTTTTCACGCAAATCCGCTGACCTATATTTACCAGGTACAGGGCTAATGTAAAGTTCGCTAGTTGTAGACTTGAAGGTCTTTTACCCATAGATATTAACCTGGAGTTAACTCGTTTGAGATTCGGATCTAGCCCGTTAAAATAGACGAACTACGTTAATTCCTGATTAGTTCTGAAAGAAGTTTCTGAGAATTGCATCTTACGCGGAACAAAAGTACGCTTTCTAGGGTCTAGATGTGTAACTTAGGAAGGCGGCTTTAAGGCCGCATCATTCACTTTGACTACAATAATGCTACCCGACGAAGCAATCGATAGCGATCAAAACGAGACATACGAGACCGAGAGCGAACACCTCGATTCGCCGTCATCGCGAGATATGGGAGGAAATCCTCAGCGGACCAAGCGTTTTGGGGCTAAAAATGCTGCTCTTCTTCTGCTTTTCATCGTCCTGTTGATTGGCGCTTATTTTCGCTTTACAGGACTCAACTGGGACGATACCTACCATCTCCATCCGGATGAACGTTTTCTGACAGATACCTCTAGCCTTCTCCGTTTAACGGACCCCATCACATATCTAAAGACCTCTGATTCCCCACTCAATCCGTACAACGTTGGGAAATCCTTCTATGTCTACGGAAACTTTCCAATGAGTGTTACCCGGCTAGCTGCCGAGTGGTCCGATGAGGTCTGCCAGCTATTAGGAGAGCGCTGCCAGTATCGTTTCGTTTTCTATGATGGTATCCAATATGTGGGTCGTTTCTTATCGGCACTCGTTGACTTAATCTCCATTGTCTTTACGTTTCTAATCGGTCGTCGATTGTACGATTGGCGAACCGGTATTCTGGCTGCTCTCCTCATGTCATTGGCCGTCTTACCTATCCAACAATCCCATTTCTATACGATGGATAATTGGGCTGCAGCAGCTACGGTTATAGCGATGTATGCCGCTGTTCTGGCTAGCGAAAACGGTAAAAAGATCCGCTGGTGGGTGCTGTTCGGAATCATGCTCGGATTAGCCCTGGCTTCGCGGATCAACCTCGCACCTCTAGCTCTAATGGCTGTCGTCGCTGCGTTTATCTGGCTGGCACGGCGTTCCAGCGAATCAAACCCAGAACTAGGCTGGCGATATGCCTTAACACCAAATGGGAAGCGCGATATTCTGAACATAGTCGTGGGCGTTTCCATCGCTGCCCTTCTGTCCGTGATCACTTTTCGACTAGCCCAGCCATATGCCTTCTCCGATACCCAGATCGTAAGGGAGACATCCCTGGCAGAAACAGGCGAAATTCCAAATCCTTTGATTCTGGCAGCTAAGTCTATCGTGGGTCTAAATCCGCAGTGGCTGGCGAATATGGAAGAGATCCAGACTCTGCAGAGTCCGGATGCTACTTTCCCCCCTGCCCTACAATGGA
>DASRZI010000357.1:0-10402 GCA_035686605.1 Candidatus Zixiibacteriota bacterium | reverse complement strand
GATCTGGACGCACCTCAAGGATATTTGGTAAAGGTTCCAAGACGTGCATCATGGCCTGGCTCATGGGCGTGTCGGCCTGATAGGGCACGTGCCCGGTCAACATATGATAGAGAATCACACCAAGGGCATAGACATCGCTTCTGCCATCGAGCTTTTCCTTACCGATTACCTGCTCAGGACTCATGAAGGCAGGAGTACCCACAATACCACCATGGGTAGTCAAGGTCATCGACTGACCCTCTGTCATTTTAACAATCCCGAAATCGGCAAGATAGGCCAGACTATCATCGTCAAACAGGATATTGTCGGGCTTGATATCGCGATGGATCAATGCTTTACGATGGGCTTCATCTAATACTGGAGCGATTTGGCTGAAAATCGAAGCTGTTTCAGCCAAGGATGATGGTTTGCCACCAATTCGTTGTTTCAGGCTGCCACCAGACATGTATTGCATGACCATGTAGGGCTGACCCTCATGTTCGCCGAAGTCGTAAATTGGCACGATGCCAGGAGATTGAAGAGATTTAATAACTTTGATTTCGCGCTGGAAACGAGCTCTGAAACGGGGATCAAACATAAATTCCCGGGGGAGTATCTTGATCGCCACCATGCGCCCATGCTCAGGATCTCGGGCAAGGTAGACAACAGCCATGCCTCCCCGGCCGATTTCTCGCTGAAGTTCATAGCGACCGATCTTGGGAGTACTCATCATCAACCCCGTAGATACTTGAAATCGAAGTTTACGTTAAGGCATCCGAATATGGCCGATAAACGGACACCGGTCTTTTTGCATCCGATGAGTAGGCATTCCCGAGAAAAAAGGGCTCCAGCACAGGCGAAATATGCCTGCTCACCTTCTGACATTCTAGCATAGGGGCTGCCTCTATTCAATATGCAGTCGGAATAGTGCAGTCGGAATAGATTAATAGGAAGCACCTGGCGTATGGGGTGTCGCGGAGCGACCTCACCGCGGGCGGGGACTAGGGGTCAGGAACTGGGGGCAAGGAGACTAAGAATGCGACGATGGGATGGAAACACGTCCCCTAATCTGGTCTCCTTGCCCGATATCGAAATGAACGTGCAATGAGATAATGGGCAAGGTAGCTAGAGGGGATTGTCGAGCATGCAGCCGCTTGACAATTCTTAGCAGCCTTGCCCCTACGATGCGTTGATTAATTGAGCAAGGCATGAAGATTGGATGAAACATTCGTATTGGCAAGGCGACCAAGAATGCGACGCTGAGTTGGAAATACGGCCCTGAATCTGGTCGCCTTGCCCGATAATGAATTGAACCCGCCCTACGTAAACGGGCAAGGCAGCTAGATGGGATTGTTGAGCATGCAACCGCTGGTAAATTCTTCGCTGCCATGCCCCTACGATGCGTCGATTAATTGAGCAAGGCATGAAGATTGGATGCAACATTCGTAGGGGCAAGGCGACCAAGAACGCGACGCTGGTTTGGAAATACGGTCTCCAAATCTGGTCGCCTTGCCCGATATTGAAATGAACGTACCCTGCGATAATGGGCAAGGCAGCGAGACGGGATTGTCGAGCTTGAAATCGTTTGCCAATTCTTCGCTGCCTTGCTCCTACGAATATCCTGTGTACCGTGAGGTCGCGTAAAAAGGTATTGTCTTCTGCAGAAGCAACGAGATTGGATGGGTCCGCTCGAGGGACGAATATTTAAAACGTTATCATTTTGCAATTGCTCTCCGGTTCCCAGGCCCTGACCCCCAGCCCCCAGCCCCTAGCCCCCGATCCCCCCGAATCAATAGGCCGAATCTTCCAAGGCCTGGTGCTCCTCCCGCAAACGCAAATAGCTGTCATAACGATGAGCAGATACGGTACCCTCATCCACGGCCGCTCTGACAGCGCATTTTGGTTCGTGCCGGTGGGTGCAATCGCTAAACTGGCAGCGTGCTACCAGCGGGGCGATCTCCCGAAAATAGCCATCAAGCTCAGCCGGTTCCAAATCGAATACCGCAAGACTCCGGATACCAGGCGTATCGCCCACATACCCACCTGTCTCCAAGGAAACGAGCTCGACATGACGCGTCGTATGCAGCCCTTTTTCCGTCGCCTCGCTGACCGCTTTCACCCTCATACCCAGACCGGGTTGGATGGCATTCAGCAAACTCGTCTTCCCGACCCCTGATGACCCAGTCAGGACCGATATCTTTCCCTGCAGGCATTCCTTCAGCTCCAACAGGCCATCGCCCCGGATGGCGCTGGTGTAGATGACCGGATAGCCGATCGCCGCGTAATTGCCGAACACCTGCTCCGCTTCACCAACGTCAGCCAGGTCCACTTTATTGACGCAAACCACAGCCTCTATCTCGTTCATCTCCGCTACAACCAGGAAGCGGTCCAATTTACGCAAGCTAGGACTCGGCCGCCGGATGGAGAAGACAAACAGCACCTGATCGGGATTGGCTATCCACACCTGTTCTTGATCCGAAAGAATACTTCGCTTATCCGATGCGGGACGGGCTCGCGACAGCACACTTTTGCGCTCGGCCACATTATCGATAATCCCACTGCCATCGGGTTCTACAGTACAGCTCACGAAATCCCCGACAGCCACCAGGTCGGTATCTTGTTTCTCTTTCTTCAGTCGGCCGGGAATCTGGCATATGAACCGCTCACCCTCAGCCGTCTCAACAGTGAAGAAGCCGCTCTGGGCCTTAACAACCAAACCGGACACGGATTTATCCAGAAATCACCTTCCTTATTTCGCTTCGACAAGAACGATCTATCAAGTGGCAAGCCCACATCTGAATGAATTGTATCATAGCAGGATAGCTAGATTAGATGAACCAGTTAAGATGAAACAGCTAAGATTCGCGAGAGCCATCTGAATGCTAGCTAAAGACAAAAAAGAGGGCACCGGTATTCGACGCCCTCTTCACCATGCTATTCTATCCTGCTAAATTGGCTCAATCACCCAAACGGGAGCGGAACTCGGCAGCAAGTGCCGGAGCAACCTTGAACAGGTCGCCTACGATGCCGATTGACGCCAACTTGAAAATCGGCGCATCGGGATCTTTGTTAACAGCTACGATTATTTTAGAGGTCCGCATTCCTGCCTGGTGCTGGATGGCCCCGCTGATGCCAAAAGCAAAGTAGAGGTTCGGACTGACCGTCTTACCGGTCTGGCCTACCTGGTAATCGTAGGGGATCCATCCCGCGTCGACCGCTGCTCGGGAAGCGCCCAGGGCGCCGCCAAGTAGATCCGCAAGCTCTTGCAGAGGTTCGAACCCCTCTGGTCCGCCTACACCACGGCCGCCGCTGACGATGATATTGGCGTCGGTCAGGCTCACCGTGCCTTCACTGCCCTCATAGCCGACGATCTTGGTAGACAATGCATCTTCACCGACGGCTGGTTGAACCCATTCCACATCGCCGCTCTTGCCAGTCGGCTCGGCCGGCGGAAACGCCCGGCCGCGAAGGGTGATGATCTGGGGATCGCCGGTCACGAAAACATCCGCCAGAAGTTTTCCTGCATAAACCGGGCGGGTCACCTTGACCTTTCCATCTTCAACCTTCACTCCAATCCCATCGCCAACCAGGCCGGTGTCCAACTCGGCCGCAACCCATGCTGCAAGATCACGACCAGGGATAGTCGCTCCGGCGATGATGATTACCGGCTGTCGATCCTTGGCTAACCCAGCCACCAGTGGACCGTATGCTTCCACCCGGACGCTCGCCAGCGAGGGGTCATCACATCCGATCACGGAATCCGCGCCGAGATCGAAGGCAGATTGAGCCACACTGGTCACATCCTGTCCCAGGACCAGGGCAGTTAACGATTGCCCCATTTCGCTGGCTAAGGTGCGACCCACGCCTAACATTTCGGCACTTACTGATTTGATCTCAACATCTTTGTGTTCAACCCATACCCAAACGCCGCTCATATCACTTTCTCCTCAAACAGGCGATCAACCAATATTTTCGCTTGTTCTTCCACAGAATCTGCTTCGATGATCTCGACGCTGGTATCGCGGGCCGGGAGCTCATACAGATCGGACCAGTCCACTTTACAGGCCTTCGCGCCTGCTGCCCCATCGAGTGATAGATCCGCACCACTCCAGACAGGAATGGTGGCTCTACTGGCCTTGCGAATCCCCATAAATGATGGGTAGCGAGGTTCGTTGATTTCTTTAACCACGCTGATCACCACTGGCAGGTTCGCGGTGACGGTTTCCTTTCCCTCCTCAGTCAGACGATCCACTGTAATAGTGCCGGCCGCGTCATCAAGTTCTCTGATTTTCGATACGAAGGTTAGAGGGGTCCAACCCAACATGAAGGCGGTCTGTACGATCGTCTGCCCTGTATCACCGTCAATGGCTTGCCGGCCAAATACTGCGACTCTAACATCCCCAACTTTTTCGATAGCTGCCGCCAGCACCCTGGCAGTACCAAGGGTGTCAGAGCCCTCGAATGCTTCGTCGGAGACAAGTACAGCGCCGGTGCAGCCCATAGCTAGGCAGGTTTTCAAGGCTTCGTTGCTGGATTCATCGCCCATGGTTACAGCCAGGGCTTCGCCACCTTGGGCTTCCATCACCCGTAGGGCTTCTTCGACGGCAAATTCGTCCCATGGATTCAGGACTGTTGGTTTGCCGCCGGGATCATCCCAACTGACGGCTCCGTCTTCGACCCGGAAGACAGCCGTCGTACTTGGTGTTTGTTTGACGCATACGACGATTTTCATTCAGATCCTCCATTCGCTACTAGCCAGACACCGTTCAAGGTATCTGACCTATCTGCGACGCATCACGTGAAATCCGTCGCGTCGCTTACCCGGTATATCTACACAAGGCCAGTTTGACTTGCCTATAGGACAGTGTCTCAGGCCTCCATCAACTTCTCCTGATTCAGTTCTAGGAACCTGTCAGAGAAGTCTTCATTCTCAAACTCAAATGTGGCCGCCCGCCAGGAAAATTCGACCATTCGGGCTGAGGCCAAAATGGCTTTTTTCTCGGGCCTGGCTGCTTCAAGGCGCTTTCTTCTGGAATAGTGTCGCGTGCCCAAACCGGCAATTAATCCGAGGGGTGGGGCAGCTAAGAGAGCGATTAAGAAGGAGAGCAGCGCGTTCAGCAGAAGAAATGCCAGGATCGCAACCACAAGGGAGACGCCGACCGATGCCGCGCGACCTAACCGGCGTAGTCGTTCTTCCTCGCCGGACTCCAGCCTCAACTCGCGGAAGCAATTGGCGCACAGAGGAACGTCGATAGATCGGGTCCTCCTGCCGCTTCTCCTGGACAAGGCCATCACCTCTACCGCTGGCTGGGAGCAATGCACGCAAAACCCAGGGAAGCGGACACGCCCCCCAGGTCTTACCTTTACTTTAACGATTCGCCCCATCGTTCCTTCATGGTGGTGTTTAGCTGGACTGCCAGAACTCTGGGTCATAGGCAGGTAACTCGCAGCGCAGCGACCGGTCTTTTCGTTTGCCAAAGGCATAACCGGCCTGCATTAATTGGTGAATCTCGCTGGTCCCTTCATAGATAATAGCCCCACGGCTGTTTCGCAGGTAGCGCTCGACATCATACTCGTCAGAGTATCCATAGGCGCCATGGACCTGGATCGCTTCGTGGGCGGCCTTAAAGGACATATCGGTGGCATACCACTTAGCCATGGAGGTTTCCCGGGTGTTTCGAATACCTTCGTTCTTGCACCAACCGGCCCGCAGGTAGAGGAGGCGAGAAACATCATACCATTGCTGCATCCAGGCGATCTTTTGCTGAACGAGCTGGTGTTCGGAAATTGGTTTATTAAACGTACGGCGCTCCTCAGCATACTTGATTGAAGCCTCCATACAGGCTTTGATCAGGCCAGTCGCCCCGGCGGCGACGGTGTAGCGGCCGTTGTCCAGGCAGCTCATGGCGATCTTGAACCCTTCACCCTCCTCGCCAATCCGATTTTCGAGAGGAATACGTACATCCTGGCAGTTAACCCAGCCGGTCGATCCGGCTCGAACGCCCAATTTCCCATGTATGTCTCCGCTTGTCACGCCGGGCATATCCGATTCGACCATGAATGCCGTCATGCCGCTGTGTGCTGGTTCGGCCGCAAGATCTGTTTTGGCGAACCACAGTATGTTGTGGGCTTTGGTTGCCAGGCTGATCCACATCTTTTCCCCGTTGATGATGTAGCTATCACCATCTCGCCGGGCTGTGGAGTCAATTGCGGCTACATCCGATCCGGCGCCTGGCTCTGTTAACCCATAGGCGGCGATTTTCTCGCCTCTGGCTTGTGGGACCAGGAACCGCTCTTTCTGTTCCTCCGTGCCCCACTGGAGGATTCCCATGCTGTTAAGCCCCATATGGACGGACATAACCACCCGCAAAGTTGTGTCGAGTCGCTCCAGTTCTTCACATACCAGGCCTAAGGTGATGTAATCGAATCCTTGTCCGCCATAGCGGACGGGTATATTGATCCCCATAATCCCAAGTTCGGCCATGCGCGGAAGCACCGCCGGATTCATCTCCTGTTTGCGATCGTACTCGCTGATGGTTGGCCTTACTTCGCGCTCTGCGAACTCTCTGACCATAAGGGCAACGGCTTCTTGTTCCTCGGTAAGGGAAAGGTTGATCATTCGAAACAATCCTTAGGGGTAGGCTGCTATCAAATCAGTGGCGATTATATCGGTATCGGAATAGGGGGGCAATGGTCGTGACGCCCTGCGTCATAGCTGTACTGACGATTAAAGATGTCAAGCTATCGTTCACTTCAAGGCGAAGATAAAGACGCCGTCCCGGTGGTAGATCTCCGCTGCTTCTGGATTACGGGAGAGTTCTGACGGGTCGAAGAAACCACCACGGGCACCGATATAGATATGGGTTACGCCCGAGTCCATCATCCAACTTACCTGGGCTGGATCGGACCAATCTTCAACCTGCGAGGCCGTGTTGTTAAAGGCCTTTACATCTTCCGCCAATGATCGTTCGTAGATGTAATCAGCTGGGGGCGTCGTACTTTCCCTGCTGGTCAGGGGTAAGATCCAAGCCCCGCCGTCATTTCCAGTCCAGGTGTCTCCCAACCATTGCCAGCTGTTCACCGCCACTATAGCCTCGGGTGGCAGATTTTTATCTATCCAGGCTAGGCCATCGACGTCAGGGGGGTAAGCAAGGATGGTCTGGGGATTGAGGATGTTGACTTGTTGGTTGATCCCGAGAAGGGTTGCAGCTGCAAGGAGAACTCCGGCAGCGGCCCAGGCAGCAACTTGCACAGGCCAAGGCCCGAGTGTCAGCCAGCTCCAGATCCGGTCGAAAACAATGGCCAGGATCCAGCTTAAGGGCAGGAAAAAGGAGATGTAGGCGCTGTTCACGTTGATTAAGGAGGTGCCCGGCAGCCCTGGTATAAGACCAGAAAGGGACAAGGCCACCAGCAGAGACCAACTGGCGAGTATTAGGGGAAGCCAGCTCCATCGCCGCGAACGGAGAGCCGCAGCCAGGATGAGTAAGATGAAAACGCCCAGGAGAATCAGGAAATATCGCTCCCAACCCGCAGTGGTGTAACCGGTTGGAAAGTCATTGTATCCAGAGAAGCTTCCACCTAACCCGGACGCTTCCATGTCATCGAAAAGACGAATGATCCTGGGTCCGGCAAGTAGTGCAGTCACCCCGGCAGCCAGGGCAAGCCAGCGGCCGTTTCGCCTCCGCGACAAAAGCCATACCAGTCCGGCAAAAGGCAGGTAAAGAAGGAAGACCCGGAAGTGGGTCAGGAACAGACCGCTCGCTAAAATTGCTAGAAGCCACCAGCTTTTGCGCCCGGTGCTTGTCCCCCGGATGATGTACCAGGTCAAAGCCAGGGCGATGGGCAGAATTAGCATGGCCGTGAGCTGGGTCATCCTGCCCCAGGTGGCGTAGTAGCCTGGGAAAAGAAAAGGTAGGGCTACCAGGAAAGTGGCGATCATCGCCACCCGCCAGCGCTTTGTAATCAACGATATTCCGGCATAGACAGACAAGGGGATTAACGCGTTCAACAGTTGGCCAAGCACCAATAATAACTGCTGGAGCTCCACGCCAGTCATCAAGGACAGGCTAGCTGCCAGGGTGTGAAAGCCGAAGTGATAGGGGAATCGAGACACCGGCAGCAGAGGGCCATAATCGGTAATCACACGGCCATCTCCGGCCATCACGGCCGTGATCAGAGCATGCCGGCTTGAATCGACCCAGGCAGGAAAAGCCTGGTCCCTGATGGCAATCAACCGGACCGCCAGGCCAAGAAGAAGGATGGCCAACAAGAGGAGGTGCCGCTTCTTGAACGGCCGGGTGACGGCTTTGGTCCGATCCCAGCTGATAGTACCGGATTGAAAACGCCGGCCGCTGCGCCATAAATAGAGGATGATGGTCGCTATCCAGCCCAGGATGAGAGCTGTCCAGAGAGACCAACTGGACCAGCCTATACCGGCGGTAGAAAGCCAGAGCCAAAGCAGAGGCCATAGGGCGACGCCGGCAGCCAAGGCTGCGCCGATCCAGGCTGCCGGATCCCAGGTGCGGCTATGGGGCCAGCCAGCGAGTAGGACCATGCAGCCGGGAAGAAACATGAAGAGCAATGAGAGGAGAATCAGCCCAGCGTTGGCTGTGGAAAGCAGGGCAAGGTCGGTGACGGCGGCCAGAAAAGAGAGCTGGTAGCGAGTCTTGAAATGGAGTTCCTGGGCGGCCGTTTCACCGTCCGTAAGGGTTAGCGTGCTGTTCTCAATGATATCCAGGTCATAGCCCCAGGGGGCGAAGGTGTTGCCCGTCGAGCCCTTGATTGCGAGAGAGTAGATCTTTCCCGCCGAGTTGGACTGGGGTGGGAATCGCAAGATGTAAGCCTGGTTGTCCTGGGATGCTGGATGCCAGCTTTCGGAAGCGATGACATTCCCGGTTTCGTCTTGGAGTTGGAAATCCAGCTGGCCGTTGTTCTCCTCGGATCCATAGCGAGTGACTAGCAATTCGATCTCGCTCAGTCCATCTCGCTTGGGAGTGAATGTGTGTAGGATCTGATCATTCTCGTCCGGCGGGGGAAGGGCGGTGTTGAGCCAGGGCTGGTTCAGGTCGACGGCTGTGACTGGGGATTGCCACTTGACCAGGATAGCCACAACCAGGAATAGCCCACCAAAGATGAGCAAGAACAGCCAGGGGCGGCCTCTAAAAAACAGGCCAGTTTGCCCACTGTTTTCACGACTTGGCAGTTTCTCTAAATCGTCCACCATGGGTTTAAGTCGTAAACAATAAGGCCGCCCACAATTGGAGCGGCCCTGATGGCTGTTGATTTAGTGGCGCCGGTTGGAATTGAACCAACGACCCAGGGCTTATGAGTCCCTTGCTCTTCCTCTGAGCTACGGCGCCTAGAGCAGGAAAATTATAGCCAAGGTGGGGCTGAGTGCCAAGGGCATGGGGAAGAACGGAGCAGATCGCTGTTAATTGGATTGCAGCGTAGAGCCTC
Source organism: Candidatus Zixiibacteriota bacterium (assembly GCA_035686605.1). Lineage (GTDB taxonomy): Bacteria > Chloroflexota > Anaerolineae > Promineifilales > Promineifilaceae > UBA11865. The sequence continues at coordinate 967 of DASRZI010000357.1, read as the reverse complement.
TCCCGACTTGTATTGGGCCAAAGGGCCACCCGGAATGTGCCTGTCACCTCCATGGTGACCGGCACTTGGGTCTATTTTGACTGCGGCTGAATCCGTACTTCTTCTTCGATCCTGATCTGATTCTTGATGGAAAAAGCGGAGCATCCTACAGGGGTAGTTCTACCAAACCAGGAACTAATTCCCATAGACGATCGACGGATCGTCAGTAGGATATAGTTAGGACTTTCTGTATGGAGGTGTAGTGCGATGAACTTATTAGAGATTGTAACATTAGGGATGAAGGCGTTAGGGGATGCATTAATCTTCTTCACGCTGGTTTGTGCATTGATGCTGATTATACTCCACGCCAGGAACGTAAAATCTTCGGAGAAGCGTCCGGTTCCATTGCAACTCGTCTTTGCAGGCTGGATCGGAGTGGTTGTTTGCTATATAGGAATGATTGCTATCTCCAGGACGGATACCTTCAGTGGAGATATCGGCCTAATCTATAGCATGTCATTGACACAGGCGTCGCTGCTAGTATTCTTTGGGTTCATGCTGATGCTTCTAGGTACATTGTTTACCTTGCGAAGTCGAAGTGCTGAACGAACAGTTTATGAACCGGAGGAATTGGGGAATTACTGGGCCATTCTGCCGCGATCAATCAGTGAGACAATAGGTTTCTTTAGGACCCAATTATCGACCAGGGGAAAGTAGAATAGTTCATTAGCCAGAAATTCTGGTCGATAGTAAAAAGTAAATTGTAAGGGCAGGCCTCGTGCCTGCCCTTTTTGGTTTAAGGGGGTTTGACTACGGGAGAGTGCTTGCCCACAAGAGTAGTTATTGATGTTGTTTTCGCAGAGAAAATTCGTTTCAACAGTGGGCAAGGCGACCCTTATGGTCGCTCCTGCAGTCGATATGGCCTGGGTGGGTTGATTCTGACTCCGCCAAGCTATATTATGAGCCAAACAATGTCAGCAATTTTCAC
>DASRZI010000356.1:0-7458 GCA_035686605.1 Candidatus Zixiibacteriota bacterium | reverse complement strand
AAATACTGTGTCCGCCAGAGGGAGGGTACATAACGACCATTAAGCAGGATGTGCTTGATTTTCACCTCTTTTTGAATAGGTCAGTGCTCGTTCGATTCTTCGATAGGGTTGTCTATGACAAAGAGGGGGGTCTAGACCAGAAAGACCAACAAAGGGCTGATTTCAGTGACGAGACAAACGAAATCTACGCTCGCAGGGGAATTCTAATTAGTCAAAAGGGACAAGCTACTTCAAGCTGGATAAGAGGCTTTCAGGTCATTCGCAATAAACAACCTCGTAAGGTAATGCTGGCAAAGCTAACAGGCAGAGACTTAGAACCGAAAAAATACGAAACATTCATGGCTTGGGACTGGAAACATGAGAGAGTTGCTGAGCTTTCGTGTGACCCTCATAAACTCGGCAATTACTTCGTTGAATCGGATAAGCCATTTCAGACCTCCCCTGCCTTTTTCAAGCCGGACGTCTTGCTGAAGTACAAACAAGACCCGGAAAAGTATACTTTAGGCCAACGTCATATTAGTTGCAGGAATAGCTGGCACCTGCAGACCTACGACGTTAATGAAGCCGGTCAGGTTTTCACATACTTATGTGATTTAGGAGACCTTCCTTACAACGAACAACTCCACTGGAAACAATACAATGAGAATCCGAAGGCAGGAATATCGGAGAGAGCTCTAAAGACTGATTTCAAAGCGGAGTGGGACCTGTCGTACGAACCGCTTTCAGAGCTAAAGGCGTCCTTGGAAGAACTATCAAGAAACAAGAGTGAACTCTGGACCTGCCGCGATTCGAGCTTATATACTCAGCTTAATTATGTCGTCTCTGATTCTGTCAAGGAATGGGCAGACGAAATTCAGACCCTGGATAAATTAGTAGTCGAAGGACTTAATTATCCATATATTAAGGGGTTAAGCCAATCACTCGACTGTTATGATCCTAATCTCGGCAGTGTTAAATTGCTTGGGGCAATACTGAAGGCTAAAGCTATTAATAATCTAGAAATAGAGCAAATAATCGCTCCCCTCGGGGAAATTCAATTCCTCCGGACGAAATTCTCGGCACATGTATCTGACACGGCTGAGAAAGATCAGATTCGGAAGAAAATAGTCAGTGATCATGGGACCCTAAAGAGGCATTTCCGAAATCTTGTTGAAAAGACGGACAAAGGCATCAAGATATTGCTTGAGCTGAATATCAAGTGAAAAGCCCAGCTTTTCTGCTGGGTCTGGTTTGAATCCAGTTGGCAGCGGGCGCTGGATTCGAACCGACCGCCTGCAGGCTATGAGCCCGAGTGGTTTTCATCCACTGATGCGAAGCGAAATGAACAAAATGACGAAAAGTGACTCAACAATACTGACGATTGTGCACTTCGTCTATCGGTTGCGTGCTATTGTTCTTATAGTTGCATTGGTTTAGAATATATTCGGTGGTGAGGTTGTATGGCAGATTCAAGAAGGTGACGGATGAACGTCCTGTCAGACCAAGAAGAGCCCGGTGGTAATCTAATAAAAGGGGATATCTAGGTCAAGCAATATTCCAGCATTTTTTCCAGTGTAATTAGACTTTTTGAGAAATGGTGTTATTATGGGAGCAGTTCAGATGACTATAAATCACCTAAAGACTTCCTTAATTGCTGTGAGAAGCAAGCCAGGCGAGAGTCGGTGGGGCAGGTGACTCTCCAAGCGTTGCGTCGGCTCAAGGACAAAGAGCCTACTGAGTGCTAAGATTTATAGGAATGGCGACGAGGAATCCCACTCAAGAAGATCACCAAGCGCGCTCCGACTTTGTTAGGGAGCTAGTGCAGCGGTCTAGTGTGCACGATGCCGTGCCCGCTGCATATTCGACCAAACCACCAAGGACGATTGTTCAGTTTTGGGATGATTTGGAGCAACTGCCGGGGGACGTCAGAGAGTGCATCGAATCATGGAAAAAGCTTGGGGATCAAGGCTTTGAAGTGCTCCTGTTCGACAATGATAGTGCAAGAGACTTTGTTGCACGGCGATTAGGCCCGCGTTACGAGAGCGCCTATGTCAAGTGTTATCATCCTGCGATGCGGTCAGACTACTTTCGCCTTTGCTATATCCTCATGGAGGGTGGCTGCTACCTGGATGCTGACGATGTCTATCACGGATCCGCAATCGACCATCTCTTCAATGACGGACGGCTGAGGATTCAGCCTTTATGCTACGATATCTCGACTAATCAGATGGTGCTATCTTCAGTCTTCACCGAGTTGGGCGCTAACGCCTCGACTTGGATCTTCTACTTCAACAATAACCCGCTGATTGCAGTCAATGGGCACCCCATCGTCAAGCGGGCACTCGCAAAGGCCACCGAAGCCCTTGAACGACCTACAGCGGGTGAGCTACCAGAAATCCAATCAACTACCGGCCCTGGCAACCTCACGAAATCGATCTTTGACCTTGCAACGGAGCAAGGTGAAATAGAAAGGGCCTTGCTCGTCCTATGTGACTGGGAAGACATCGCTATCAACAAATGGTCGCTCAGCTACAGGCATGATGCAAGAAACTGGAGGCTCTCAAACCAGCGAGAGTATCAAGGATGATTGCACAGGCGTACGCCGGGAGGGGACGATGAATCTGTCAATGCCCCTACGGGCACCTTCCAAGCTTCTCTATCGCACCGCCTTGAAGTGCCGGAGGCTGTTACCACGGCAACAGTGCCATACACTCGGACCATCGAACGCGAAGAAACGGCAGAGAATAGAACAAATCTATGTCATCAATCTTGATCGCCAACCAGACCGCTGGACAGAGATGAGTAAAGAACTCAGCCAGGTTTTGGATTCGTCGGGAGCTGAGCTCACTAAGCTGACCGTGCGATACCATGCCGTCGACGCCAGGAGCTTCGCGCAGCCACCAATCTGGAACTATGAAGTCGACCCCTTCTATACTCTCGAGGACCAGCTCTTTGTGGAACCCCAACCGCGCGCACTGCCGGACCGTCTAGAGCTTGATCGCCCGATTCCAATGAGTCGACCGGAGATTGCGGTGGCGCGTTCTCACATCGGGGTTTGGCGGCGAATCGCGGCGGCCAAGCAAGCATATGCCCTCGTGCTCGAGGACGATGTTTGGTTCCACCGAGGGTTTGCTCGACATCTAGATCGGGCGTGGGGTGAGATGGAAGCAGAAGGCAGCAAGACCCAATCATTCGACATCTTCTACTTGTCCTACAAGGAAGTGAAGTATGGTGCCCAGAAGACCTTTCTTTCCAGCAGCGTATTCCGTCCGGTCCATGGGCTTTGGTGGCTGTCCGGATACGTTCTCTCGCGCGAGGGTGCCAGGAAGTTGCTTAAACTCTTACCCTGTCGGGGACCCGTAGATATGTGGATAAATCATCAGTTCGGAGCACTTGATGTGCGGGCAACCAGGCAGTCTATCATCAGCCAGCGACGCGATGAGGACTCCACTAACTCCTATTCAATACTGCCCGCGCTGACCAAAATTGGCATTCTTGATAGTGAGGGCCAGTCACTCTTCCAGACGCGCCCACAAGAGCGGCCGATTTTCGCCTTTGGATCTGAGGGTTCCGGTCTCTCATCACTTGCCATGGCTCTCTCAATGCTCGGGTACAGATGCTGCAGTGATCTTAAGGAGCTTCCAGAAACGGAGTTTGAGCAGCTTCTCGCGGGGAGAACTGATCAGGTGTTCGACGCCTATGTGAACATCGGATCTCTGCGGGGGAAAGCTCAGACGTTAAGGGAACAGTATCCTCGGGCCAAATTCATCATTACAACGAGCGATGCTGAGACTTCAAACGGCGGCGCCCTGGAGAATTTGGATAGCATGAGTGGCTGCGACGTTTCCGTTTTGCGATCAGACGCCGCCAACAAATGGAAGGTAGTTTGCGAGCACCTGAGGTGCGCTCCGCCCGTTTGTTCCTTTCCAGAGGTTGAAGATCTTGGACAGAGACGGCTCTTGGCTGCGAGCGTCGAAACAAACCCGGTCGTAACCGGAAAGACCTCTAAACGCGACAACTCGCCTTGGGTAGTGGAGTCGCGCCATGAGTGGCGAGGCATTCGTTCTGCCCCCGCAGTCAACTCGTCCACGAAAGCCGGAACTTACGTGAGGTTTAATGACTGCCTAGAGGATATTGATACGCAGCGCTGGCTGTTGAGGGATGACACCTTCGCGGGCAACTTGGCGTTGTTTCGTCCGTCTAACGTTGAGGTCCACACCGGTGTGGGGGCTCTACTCTGTGTGAGAAGGGACCCCCTTGGTGTTCGGTACTACAGTGCAGCGTCAATCTCTAGTCGAGACCGGTTCCTATTCGGGAGGTTTGAGGCTGTATTGCAGGCGACGAAGGTGCCTGGCGTGATCACCGGGTTCTTTCTGCATCGCAATTCGCCCCGTCAAGAAATCGACGTGGAAATCGTCGGCAATCGTCCCGACCATCTCTTGATCAATGTCTTCTATAATCCTGGTGTTGAAGGAGCGAGATTCGACTATGGATACAGGGGCGCACCAAGCATCATTGCGCTGGGCTTTGATGCGTCAGAGTCCCCTCATCGGTTCGCGATTGAATGGAACCCCTGCGAGATAAGGTGGCTCGTTGACGAGCAGTTGATTCACGAGCGGGTCAACTGGGACCCGACGCCGATTCCTCAGCTTCCGATGACCCTGCACGTAAACACCTGGCCATCTAGCTCGAGAGCGCTCGCAGGGCGACTCGCCAGCCGACGACTCCCGGCAACCGCAGTAGTAAAATCAATTGCCATCGAGGCGACCCTAGAAATTCAGCCGAAAAATGGCATGGTTTGAGCCTGAGATTGCATACTAAGGCAAACGTTTTGAGGATGGGAAGGCATTTTAGGATTACGTTCGGACCAACGGGGCCTATTTGAAGCTGACCACATATACCTGGGCCACGTAGGCCGCCACTCTTTCTACGGATCCCTGGCTTTGATGAGGGGGCAGCTCGTCCGAGACGAGGAGTTTGCCAAGCTATACTGTTTGGACAACGGGCGCAACAGCGTACCACCCAGCCTGCTGGCTACCGCCCTGTTGTTGCAGACACATGACAGGACAAGCGACGAAGAAGCCAAAGAGAGGGCTGACTTCTATATCCACTGGAAGGTGAGCAAGCTAGTTCAACAAAGGACATTTTTTCCGTGTTGCCGTCATATTACCCATCGTTGCGAGAACTGGTGACAAGATTTGTCAGGAAACCACGGGCAGGATCAGAAGCGCTACGATGTTCTGAATGGCGCAATCTGTGTGGGTTCGCAGCCAGCCAATCACCACGTTTAGACGGTATATCAGCCGACCCCGTAGCGGCCAAGCTACTTAATGATGTAGCTTCATTTCTGGTGCAAGCTTCGCAACTTCACCCGGAATTCTTCGCTAGGTTCTTGCAACTATCCAACAAGACTTTATAGGCTAGGTAGCGTTTCCAACACAGTGATGAGGCAGAATGTCGGGCACTTGGACAAATGGACGTTCCCGGCCGAGATCTTAAGTTAACAAACACTCAAATAGTGACGGCAGTAGAGAATTGCTCACCGTGGGATGATTTCGGAAGCGACACAGCCCGCTATCTCAATCCGAAGACATAGTCCAGTGCGGACCGTCCGAGAAATTCCCAGACACTGACCTTCTTCTTTACGATACGTTGTTCCGGTATCTCCCTAACAGGCGGAATGACATTTAGCCTGGACGTCGATTTACCACGTAGCGGAGAGTCGACTGTAACAGCTTTATTCTCGCCACCAAGAATATCTTCCTTTTCCGTGATCGTTCGAGTCTCGACCCCATTGTCAAAGATGAAATTCAAAATGAATGTTCCCTCTTGCGCGTCAGTATTCTTGACCATATATTGTACCTGTGTAACTTCCGCAAACCATGGAAATATGAATTTCTGTCTCTGGCTTTCTCGGATAAGAGCTTGCTCGTAAGAATACGGCTGGTACCTAATCTCGGTTTTCACCTCTTCTACATCAATTAGTGGTGAAGCTAATATGATTAAGGTGACTACCAGACCAATCGCTCCCGGAATCACTATTCTCGGGTCGAGATTCATATGTCTACGTCCTCCATATTATTTCCCTTATTAAGTCGATAATTTTGCCGATTTGACAGGCTATCATATCATCATGGTATACTAGGGCTGATTGGAAGTCAAGGTAAAAACGGCAGTTATATCGGAAAATATACGGCAATTTTGGAGTGACGTTATGACGATCAAGAAAGAAACAATAGACAAGGTCATCGAACTGACGAAACAGGGCTTCACTCAGCAAGAGATAGAGGATCAGACCGGCGTCTCCGAGAGAACCCAAAGATACTGGAAGAAGAAGGGCTATTCTGGCGCGCTGCCTTATCCTGAAAAGCGTCAGGAAAAAGATCAGACTCCGGGGCTCAAGAGAGTCAATGCGGCCGACTTGGTGAAGGCGGGTTTCATTGCTGAGAAGGTGCACATTATTCTCGGCGCCCAGGACTTGGCGGTACGGCAAGGCAATTACAGGCTCGTTAATTTACTGAACAATTACGTAGAAATAGGTAAACAATGGGACAACGTTCCAACAACTTGGAGAGCACTGATGGCAGGTTTTCCCATTATTGGTCAGGATATACGCTCTCAAGGCCTTATTGATTTGGCTCTGTTAGTCAAGGAGTTGCATCCGCATCTCTCTAAGGAACTCAGGAGAACATACCACAAGAGAGCTCAGCCGACCCTTATGGGAATTCTTGCCGAACTTCAGGCGTTTCTGCAGGATGCTGCCACAGCGGGCGGGCTTCCCCTAGTTGTAACCGGAGGGCCTCCACCCGATTGGAGAGACTGGCTGCCGTGGAACACTTTTGCTCCCAAGAGTTGGAAGATAGACGAGTCCCTGGTAAAGGGAGCCTGGAACTATATGATTCCGGCCAAGGTATTTGAAATGAAAATAGACATAAAACGAACTTGGGCTGGCTTCCTATTCGACATTGTAAGTCGGTTGCCTGATCCGGACCGACAAAAAGGCAAACTGCTGAGGAACCACGATCTATTGAGTCTCCTATACATTTGGTGTTCCACCGCACCACGGGACTTCAAACCACCACTACCTGATATTACGCGCACAAAGGTGAGCAGCGATGACCGTACTTTGGCAGGCGCATATAAGGGAATGATAGAACATGCTGAGGCATCTGAGAAATAATTCTCGTGTTTGAAGAAGGGTAAACAATGTCAGTTTCTGTTGCTGTGAACACTGCTCCTTCTAAGAACGTAGCCATATTGCAATTTCTGGGGGCGGTTTCTGTAGCAATGGTTCTTTGGGCGACGGGGCGGCAATGGAGTGGTTCTCACCACACTTGATGGTGAAATTGCACAAAAGCCTGTTTTGTTACCTAACTACACAAGCCATCGTCTTATTGCCTGGAGAGTATATCACCAGAGACTAGGCTCATCCTCCGTCGTTTACCGTTCTGTCGCTCTATCACGCCATCGCTCCGCTGT
>DASRZI010000355.1:0-20409 GCA_035686605.1 Candidatus Zixiibacteriota bacterium | reverse complement strand
TCTCAACGTGTCCTAGACCATTTTGAAGAGTGAGGGCCAGTCCGTCCTGGGAAAGGATATTCTTAGCCGCTGCGGCGGCTCTTTCTGTCTGCGACCCCTTGACCAGAATTAAGGCGACGTGGTAGCTGCCTTCATTGGAGCTGTAATCGCCAACCGCTAATTCATACTTATCCTCACCGCCAGAATGATCCGTCAGTACCAGGCCGTATTCTTCAATGGTTGACAGCTGTTCTTTCCAAGTTCCGAACAACGAGACGGAAGCGGCTTTTGACAGTCGGGCCGCAAACATGGTACCCATGGCCCCGGACCCGATCACGGCGATTCTCATAAGTCGTTCCTATCCCTCAGTTGAGATACTGGGCATTGATTCAATGTCTATCATACACCTGAATCGTCTTGGATTGACTCCAAAAAAGCGTTCAATTCGTCGTCGCTCATTGAGTATGTGTGTTCGACCAATGGGAACTCGCCGTTCTCCACTTCCCGAGCAAAATCCTTCAACGCATCGAGGATGATCTCTCCGGTATCGGCATATCGCTTGACAAATTTAGGAGTGAAACGATCGAACAGACCGATTAGATCATGGTAGACGAGCACCTGCCCATCACATTTCGCTCCTGCACCGATTCCAATCGTTGGAACCTGGAGACGTCTTGATATCACCTCTGCAACCGGCTCTGGAACGGCTTCCAGAACGATAGAATTACACCCTGCATCTTCCAGGCTTAAAGCATCCTCAAGAAGTCGTGAAGCATCTACGGCGGTCTTGCCCTGTACCTTATAACCCCCCAGTTTGGAAACCGATTGTGGTGTAAGCCCAATATGACCCATCACTGGAATCCCCGCGTCGACAATTCCCCGGACCGTTCTGGCAACCTCCTTGCCACCCTCGAGCTTCACCGAATCCATCTTTCCTTCTTTCAAAAACCGGCCTGCGTTCCTAATCGCCTCAGTCAGATCAGCCTGGTAAGACATAAAAGGCATGTCCCCGACAAGGAAGGCGTACTTGGCGCCACGAGCGACAGCCCGGCAATGATGGAGCATCTCGTCCATGGTTACTGATACAGTACTATCCAGTCCCATCATAACCATCCCAAGCGAATCACCAACAAGGACAATGTCAATCAAGGCCTTATCTACCAATAGGGCTGAGGAGTAGTCGTATGCTGTCAGCATCGTAATCGGTTTTCGTTGAAGTTTTTTCCTGGCAATGTCAAGAATCGTAATTTTCCGTCGTTCGGGTAAATTACTGCCCGTTGAATTTGATGGCATGTTCGGTCCTCCAGATGAGATCTCGAATAGACAGCTTGAATGATTTACTCAATGTCCGGCAAGTGCCATCTATTATACAAGATATGGTCAGTGATCCCGGTCACTCATCTTTCTGAAGAAGGGCCGTCCATTACCCAAATGGAGACTCGAGGCTCTAGGGTCACATCCAGCTGGAACAGGCTTGGGATATTGAGTAATTGGGGGCGGCATTCTCCTTATCAAAGAGGCACAAGGGAAGTACAATACTCGACTAGATATAAGAATTTGATACGGGTGCATAACAGGCTCAGTTCCTAAATGCTTGACCAGAAACGGAATCAGCATCAAGGTATCAGAATCTTAAGAATTGGAAACTGTGGGCAAATTGGGGATTGTGGCTATGGAAGATCGCAAAGATGCCTTCGGACATGCTCTCCTTGATTATTATCATGGGAAAGAGGCTCAGATCGTCATCGAACGCGACGACGGGAATCTTGATGTTTCAGCTGAACCTGAGATCTATTTCCAGGAGTATGGAGAATGGAAAGAATATGAGCAGAAGGCCATGAAACCGGCTAGAGGGCGTGTACTTGACCTAGGCAGTGGCGCAGGAAGGCATTCACTATATCTACAAAGTCTCGGGCATGATGTTCTGGCACTGGATAATTCCCCGCTTGCCATTGAAGTAGTGAGGAGTCGTGGTGTCCAGAATTCAGTTGTTCTGCCCGCTACCCAGGTAAGCTCAAAGCTGGGTGTATTTGATACGATCATTATGATGGGAAACAACTTCGGCCTTGTGGGCAATAGGCGAAGAGCTCGATGGTTGTTTCGCCGATTCCATTCGATCACATCAGGTGAGGCTAAAATTATCGCAACAAGTCTCGATCCCCATACAACAGATGATCCATTGCATTTGGCCTACCACCAACGGAACCGGCAAAAAGGTAGACTGGTTGGAGAGGTGCGAATCCGTGTTCGGTACCGAAATTATATCGGCTCGTGGTTCGATTACCTGTTGGCTTCTCGTGAAGAGATGGAAGAGCTATTTGATGATACAGGCTGGCAGGTCAGGAACGTCATCACGAGTGATGAGCCGGTGTATGCAGCCATTATTGAGAAGGTTTAAAGTTTAGAAATCAGCTAATTTTGATGAAAGCAAACAACAGCCTGGAAATATTTATGGGTCAAATTAGAGCACACGAAAGCCATTGTGCGGTCTCTAGCTTAACCTTGATATTGTGGTATTTTAGTGACTAATATGCAGATATGTTTCGGATCTTGGCTGATTCGAAGTAAAGCATCGTAAACAGAGTTAGTTAGCTGAATATTGGATTATGGACCTACCATCCTTAGAGTCATTTGTTGCTTATACGACCGTATGTTTCTCCATATCCGGAGCCCTGATTGCAGCCCTCTGGATCAGCTTGATAATTTGGACCTTCCGGGATATGCGAAACCGGTCGCGCGATCCTTTCGCCCAAATATTGGCTGCTATCGTCGTGGCCCTGCTGCCTATTGTTGGGTTGGTCATTTACTTCATTCTTCGACCTCCCGAAACCCTTGCCGAAGCTTACGAGAGGGCTCTGGAAGAAGAAGCTCTACTGCAGGAAATTGAAGAACGCCCAGCTTGTCCAGGTTGTTCGCGTACAGTAGACCGGCATTGGATCTTGTGTCCACATTGCCACACTCGTCTTCGCAGAGCGTGTCCTGATTGCAACGCCCTCTTAGAGTTACAGTGGAGCGTCTGCCCATATTGTGGGAATGAGCATGCAGATCCATATCGCGTTGGCCCCCCAATCGTGCTCCATGATAGAACACCAGTTGAAGAGATTGCCGCGCCAGCCCACGGTGAGCTCAACTATGGAGAGAATCCCTATCGAGAATCATCAGGGGAAGATTTCGAAGCGTCAAACCAGGATCGCTTCGATTTCGAATCACCATCCATGGATGAGGATTTGGAAGACGAGTAACTTCGATAACTGAATCCCAATCTCGGTTAATAGAATTAGGACGCTAGTCCATTTCAATTAGGGCTCTGGATGCCAGATATCGTTACTCGATGACAACACCTCGGTAATCCCCTTCCGGTTTGGGATACTGGGGATCCAGGTTCTTAAGTGTGGCGACTAGAACGTGAGCGATTGCCAGATTTCGATACCATTTTTGGTCGGAAGGGATTACGTACCATGGTGCCCAATTTGTCGTAGTTTTCTCCAGCATCTCCTCGTACGCGTCGGAATAATGATCCCACAGCTTACGCTTCTCCAAGTCTTCAAGAGAAAATTTCCAGTTCTTTTCTGGCTCGTCTAATCTTGCCTGGAAGCGTTGTTTCTGCTCTTCGCTTGAAATGTGCAAATAGAACTTCAGGACCGACGTTCCGGATTCCACAAGCAGCTTCTCAAAGGCATTTATATGTGCGTAGCGTGGTCTCCAGACTTCTTCAGGGACAATATCATGTACTCGGACGACGAGAACATCTTCGTAATGAGAGCGGTTGAAGACGCCAATCATGCCTTTTGGTGGTACCGACATATGAACCCGCCACAAGAAATCACGGGCCAGTTCGTGCCGAGTTGGTACCTTAAATGAGGTTACCTGGACGCCTTGGGGATTTACACCCTTAAAGACGCTTCTGATCGTGCCATCTTTCCCGCCGGCATCCATCGCTTGAAGGACAATCAGTAATTTCCGTTTGCCATCTGCATAGAAGCGCCGCTGGTATTCGATGAGATCATCACGTAGTGAACGAAATTCATCTTCGGCCGAATCTCGATCTTTGTGGTATTGGTCTGCCCTGGTCGGGATCTCGATCAGATTGATACTCTGGTCTGGGTTTAAACGGTGACTGTTGGGCATGATTTTTTCGTCCTTCACTCTTGCGTATATATTATGAATATCTGCTGACCTGGCACACGAGGAATAATGCGCCTAGTCTATTCTGAAATGAGCTAAGTGAAAAATAGTACAACTATTTGACATGTTAATAAGATGGTTTACAATGCCTCGGATTTCCCAGTAATCCATCTTGAATATTCTCATATCTAGTCGCGTAATCCGAGCAGATATGTCCTCAATGTGCTCGCCAATGTAGATGACACGGAGTGAATTGTATTATGCATGTACTTGATCTGACGACGTACGAGACGATTGCCATTTGGGCTGTTTTGGGAGTTGCCATCCTTGGCCTCGTATATGCAGTTTTCCTAAGGAGCCAAATCTTACGCTACGATATGGGCACGCCCCGGATGCAGGAAATCTGGAGAGCGATCAAGACGGGCGCCGACGCCTATCTAAACAGTCAAGCGAAACGCATCATTCCTTTAATCGCCGTTCTTACCATTGCCTTGTTTTTTAGCGTGTTTATCGTTCCGCCAAGCGAAGAGGCGCTGTTGCGCTTTGAGGGCATGGAGGAGGATACGATCAAGATCGTGGTCGGGGTCGCACGAGCTGCTGCCTTCGTTATGGGAGCCTTATTCAGCATGACCGTGGGCCAGCTAGGTATGCGAATGGCGGTCCAGGGAAACGTTCGTGTCGCTTCAGCTTCACGTCGATCCTTCGGCGAAGCGCTGAAGATTGCCTACCGGACAGGAACGATTACCGGTATGTTAACCGACGGACTAGGTCTGTTTGGAGGGACGATCATCTTCATTTTCATGGGACCTGCGGCGCCAGATGCGCTCTTGGGATTCGGATTTGGGGGTACGCTGATCGCTCTGTTTATGCGGGTCGGTGGAGGTATTTTCACTAAAGCGGCCGATGTGGGCGCGGACCTGGTGGGTAAGGTGGAAGCCGGAATACCGGAAGATGATCCCAGAAACCCGGCTGTCGTGGCCGATCTTGTGGGCGATAACGTTGGTGACTGTGCCGGTATGGCGGCCGATATTTTCGAATCCTACGAAGTTACCATCGTCTCTGGTCTGATTCTAGGGTTGGCATTGGCGGCGATAACAGGCGACATCCAGTGGATTATTTATCCACTTTTGGTGCGAGGCATCGGTGTCGTGTCTTCCATCATCGGGACCTATATCGTCCGAGGTGGAACAGGTGAGTCTAATGACGCCATGAAGGCGATTTTTACAGGGTTTCTTTCTTCGGCAGCGATGTCCATATTCTTTTTTGGGTTGGTAGCCTACTTCTACATGCAGGATGTTCCAGGCGGTTGGTGGCGTCCTTTCCTGGCGACGACCATCGGCGTACTATTGGCCATTGCAATCGACCGGCTGACCGAGCATTTCACAGGAACTGAAGCGGGTCCTGTCAAGAGCATAAAGAAATCGGCCGACACTGGACCAGCTACACTAATTCTGCAAGGTGTGGCTGTTGGATACGAGTCCTCAGTTTGGGCAGTCGTAACCATCGCAATCGCCATATTCTCGTCGATAATCATCTTCTCTGGGACTGAAACAAACCAAGTGACATTCATCCTCTATGGCGTGGCTATGACCGGCATCGGCATGCTTACGCTAACTGGAAACAATGTGGCCATGGATTCTTTCGGACCCATCGCAGATAACGCCAACGGAATTGGAGAAATGGCATGGACAGGTATGGTTGATCCAGAGACATTGGCTGCTAAGCAAATCATGGCTGACCTGGATTCCGTTGGTAATACAACGAAGGCAATCACCAAAGGTGTGGCCATTGGTTCGGCTGTAATCGCCGCTGTCTCTCTCTTTGGAGCGTTCATCGTCGATGTCACCCGGGCCCAAGAGACCTTGGGTATTCCAATCGCCGATCGAATTCAGAGCATTGGTATAAGGGTCGACGTACCAGTAGTGTTTGTCGGCGTTCTCATCGGCGGCGCTTTACCCTGGTTATTCTCGAGTTTTGCTATCCAGGCAGTCCGGAGAGCGGCGTCGCTAATAGTCGAGGAGGCAAGGCGTCAGTTCGATCTGGGCGTTCTGGAAGGGAAGGTTGAACCCGATTACCAGACACCGGTTTCGATTGCCACGGTTGCTGCCCAGAAAGAATTGGTTCCGCTCGCTCTGCTGGGCATCGTGACACCGATTGTCGTCGGCCTTTTATTGGGTGTCGAAGCTCTTGGTGGATACCTGGCGGGTATTATCTTGTCAGGCCAGTTGCTGGCCGTCTATATGAACAACGCTGGCGGTGCCTGGGACAATGCTAAGAAATTGATTGAGGACGAACCATCTGATCCAGAAAATGATCTAGGAAAAGGCTCAGAAAGGCACAAGGCGGGTGTAGTTGGGGACACCGTTGGTGATCCGATGAAAGATACCGCCGGACCAGCTCTGAATCCAATGATCAAGGTCGTAAACTTGGTCGCCGTTATCATCGCACCGATAATCGTTCAAGTGGAGGAACTGGGTCTGGTAGGTTGGGCAGTTGTTGCTGCATTAGTCGCCACTCTCGTCTGGTCGATTTACTCTTCTAAGCGAGAAGCGCCACCGATATTGCGAAAGACCGAGCTTGCGGCTGTTTCGGCAGGGGGTAGTGGTGATAGCACTTCTACCTCGGAATGATTCCTAGCAATTAACAGTCTAAGGAGTGTGGTCTGAAACGATCACACTCCTTTTTTCTTTGGGATATCGTTTTAAGCCTTCGCCCAAAAATCTGCCTTATCAATTTTCGAGCGCGGTTCTTGAACAGAAACGGAAACCAGGATACCTCCATGAACACTTTGCTCGGATTTGCGCCTGCATTGGAGCACCTGCAGCCGGGCCATCCAGAGAGCCCACAACGGATGCTTGCGATAATCGAGCTGCTCGAATCATCGGGTGTCCTGTCGGATGTAACACAAGTTGACATAACTCAAGCAGATTTCGATCAAATCGGTCGTGTTCATAGCGATTCGCTCGTAAACAGGATCCGGCAAACATGTGAGTATGGGGGAGGACACCTAGATCCAGATACATATGCCACCATCGATAGTTATAGGTTGGCTCGGATTGCAGCAGGAACGACGGTCCGGCTCCTGGACCAGGTTATGGTTTCTGATTCCACCAATGGCATCGCTATAGTGAGACCCCCAGGGCATCATGCTGAACGAGTAAGAGTTGGCGGATTTTGTCTATTCAATAACGTCGCCATCGCCGCCCGGCAGGCTCAAGTGATACACAAGGCAGAGCGCGTTCTCATCATCGACATCGACGTCCATCATGGCAATGGGACTCAGGATATTTTTTACAACGATCCATCAGTGATGTACGTGTCGCTGCACCAGTTTGGGTACTTCTTCTATCCTGGAACGGGATCGATGAACGAGGTCGGTTCTGACGCAGGTTCAGGATACACAGTAAACATACCATTCCCTCCCGGTGCCGGTGATCAATCGTATCTCGAAGCCATTAATAGCCTGATGATTCCCAAAGCTAAAGAATTCTCTCCGGAAGTTATTCTTGTCTCAGCTGGATTCGACGCTCATTGGATCGATCCTTTAGCCTCGGCGACCTTGTCACTCGCCGGTTATTCGACCATGATCTCGAAACTAGTAGAAATGGCGAATGATATATGCCATGGGAAAATCCTGTTCGTTCTTGAAGGGGGATACCATCCAGTCGCCCTATCCCATGGTGTATTAAATACAATATATCGATTGTTGGGGGTTGATGAGGTATCCGATCCATTAGGACCTTCTCCACAGCCAGAACATGACATGACGAGTGTGCTGTCAGCACTGCTCGACCTCCATTTGCTAAATTGATGGAAACTTTGCATAATATTTATATTCTCCGGTGTAGTGACGAACGGGAAGGCAGTACGTGGGTCAAATCGCTCTACGAGATTACTTAAATCTGATCACCGAACTGGTGGATGAGGGCCGATTGGACGAGGCGATTGCCAATTGCCGGAATATTCTGGAACAATTTCCTCGACACCTCGAAACATACCAGCTTTTGGGAAAGGCTCTGCTTGATCTCGAGGTTTATGATGACGCGATCGACGTATTCAAGCGCGTTCTAAGTGTGGATCCGGAAGTCGCGCTCATCCAAGCGGGTATTGCTATTGCCTATTCAGAGAAAGACGATGTCCATCGAGCGATATGGCACATGGAGCGTGCCTACGATATCGACCCGTCTAACCAGGCGATAGCGGCTGAACTCTCTGGGCTCTACCTTCGCCGAGATGGCCAAGCTCCTCCCCGGATTGACATGTCTAGAGCAGCACTCGCTCGTCTCCACATGCGCGGTTCGCTCTATAAGCAAGCTGCTAACGAATTATCTGAGCTGATATCTGAGCAACCCGATCGGATTGACTTGCAGATTATGCTGGCTGAAACCTTGTATCGAGACCAGAAACTAAAAGAAGCCGCCAGGTTAGCCATCAAAATCGTCGACCAATTACCGCTTTGCCTGAAAGCAAACGCGATCCTAGCAGGCGTCTGGACCTCCACTGGCCGGCAAGACCAGGCGCTGCCCCATTTGATGAGGGTTCGATCCGTCGTGATACCCCAGGTCGCCGACTTGAGTGGAGATAATCTTGTTGCCGAAGTTCTCTATCAAATCGACCAAAAGCAGGTGCCGAAAAAAGTCTTTATAGAGGAACTTGACTACGTTCCGGTCCCGGGTGCGGGATTTGGCGCAAAACAGAAATGGGACACTTCGCCTGAAGGTGATGCTGATGATTCTCAGGGAATGTCTGATTGGTTCCAGGAGTACTCGCAAACATTTGACGAAGACTGATGATTGGCGATGACCTAATTTCATCATCTCTCCAACTCTAAAACAGATGCGGATTGATCGATCTCCCTACGTTCCTAAAAAGAGAATAACATGAACTTGAATGACCCAATCGAACACGACGAGGTAGCGCCTTCAGGCGACGATAACTCTACGGTGGAAGATCCAAAGGACGAGTTGCATGAAGATTCAGAGGAATCCGGATGGCAGGATGACGGAGCTTTGGAACCAGCCGAGGATATCGATCCACCAGATTGGCTGTTTAAAGAAGTTGGCCTGATCGACCAGACCCTAGTGAGTCCAAGTGGTGATGAACTGGATATTGACGATATCATGAAGGACATTGATATTCCTGAAGAGAAATCCAAAGAAGTAAGCTATCTGGACTGGTTTGGAGAAAGTGTCGATTCCGCCATAGAGGATACCTCGACCAATCTGGATGAAACGTGGGTAGGATCGAAGATTGACTTGGAAGCGACGAGAGGGATAGATGCTGGCATTGACCAAGAGCCAGCGTCCGAGATAAATGTACCTATAGACCAGGAAGTGTTTGATACTTCAGGTTCGCAGGGTGGTGAAGAACAGTTTCTGGATGATGCACTGGAGCGTGCAACGGAAGATCCCGAGTTTAGCCAAGAGGACGAACGGGATGAATTGGAAGGTGAGTTTAAGTGGCTTGAGGAGCTTGCCACTAGTGATGATTCGTCCGATGATGCAATTCCAGGAGTGAGTGGCGATCTTCAATCGCTTGGCGCCTTACCTGAAGAAGATTTCATTCCAGACTGGTTAAAAGCAGATGTACTGAATGAAGCGTCGATGGAGGATACTACTCCAACTCTTCCTGTTATGGAGGTGTATCCGGATACTCCAGACCAATCTTTAGAAGACCAACCTGCGGCGAGCCAAGATGTATCGGACTGGCTTAGAGAGCAGATGGTGACTGACACTCTTTCCGTGCAAATGGACGATGAAGATGATATTGACTGGTTCAACCAAATCATTGCCGGTGACGAGTCGGCGATTGACGAGCTTCTGGCCATTCAAGGAATGGAATTGATCTCGGAAGGTGATGGTCAAATCACGGTTGGCTCCGAAGAACAACCGTCATGGCTCCTTGAGTTGGACCGCTTCGATGAAGCCGCTGATGATGGTCATGTAGAAGAACCTTCAGATGCTGAGATCCTCACATGGTCGAGCGATTCACCTATAGATGAGACGGATTCTGATGAATCGACATTCACCGTAGAACCGACTGCTGCCTCCTTGCAGGAGGATATTCCATCTGATCCTGAGGAGGCGATGGCCTGGCTCGAGCAACTAGCGCTCGATCAAGGATCAGCTGAAGATGAGTTGGATGATAATGTTGGTGGATTAGTATCTGACGAATTCAAGGTAGCCGCACTTGAGTTTGATGAAGTTGGCATTTCTGAAGAAGGCAGCGATTTGGAGATTGATGTACCGGAAGATCCAGATGAGGCCATGGCTTGGTTAGAGCGATTGGCTGCTGAACAGGATGCGCGAGATGACGAATTCGTATACTCAGCCAGCGAAGCTGTACCCGAGACTATCGTGGGTGAAACATCGGAGAAGGAAGATGAGGAACTGGCCCTGGCACTTTCTGTAATTGCTGCTATTGCTATGCCAGCGGATGACGGCGAGGCACTGATTTGGCTGGAGGAGTTAGCCGCAGGTGATGACATTACTCCGGTCGAGCCCGATGGGTACGGTCTTGCCGATGAAGATGTTACATTTGAACAAGAGTATCTAGGTGTAGAGACGGAGCCAGATGAAGATCAGATAATTGAGGAAGGGCCGATAGACTTTGAATCGGTCCAGGTCGCCGCCCTGATGTCAGAAATATCCGATGATTTCGATGGCGATGTTGATGAAGTGATTGAGCTGGAAGATATTGATGAGATTGGACTCGAAACGATAGTGGCGGTTCATATGGTCGAAACAGAGATCGATGAAGTAGATGAGCCTCAGGTCGAGGAGATCGTCGAAGCTCAAACGGAGGATGCTTCTAGCCAAGATGCCGATGATCTAGCCTGGTTAGATTCGCTTGATGAGGCAAACGTTACCGGATGGCTGATAGCTGAAGAGCGGCTGCTAGAAGAGGAAAAGGCATCAACCGGAGAGCTCAGAGCCGCTGGCTTTGTTCCCGCACCGGAGAGGATATTTGAACCGGTTGACGAACTTTCTGAACCTAACCAACCGCTGGAAAATCAACACTTTGACGATCATGGTATACCTCGATTGGCTGCTGCTCAATCCGCACTCCAGAAGGGCCAGCTCAAGGCTGCGAAAGATACTTATTCCGTTCTTGTGGATTCGGGTGAATCTCTTCCGTATGTAATTGCTGACCTCGAGATAGCTGTGGAAGCCTATGGCGATCAGCCAGATCTCATGAAGCTTTTAGGTGATGCCTACTCTAGAAATGGACAGCTTCAAAAGGCTATTGAGATCTATCGACTGGCCTTAAGCAACCTATAGAAACGAATATTAGCCGAATCTGCGTTCTTCAATCTTCGAGGGCGGTGAGACCATCAAGATTTTTGCCATTTCCCTCGAAGTTACAGGGACGCTTCTGTTATGGGAGTTAATTCATGGAAAGGACACTTATATTGGTAAAACCAGACGGTGTTCAGCGCGGACTCGTCGGTAAGATTATCGAGCGATTTGAGACTCGTGGCCTGAAGCTGGCGGGTTTGAAGTTTATCCAGATGTCGGAAGAACTGGCAGCACGACATTATGCCGTGCACCAAGGAAAACCATTTTACGACAGCCTGGTATCTTACATCGTCTCAGGACCAATCGTGGCAATGGCTTGGGAAGGCAAGAACGCCATCGCCATCGCAAGAGCTTCGATGGGAAGCACAAATCCTGCGGAGGCTTTACCGGGAACGATCAGGGGAGATTTCGGCGCCGAAATCGGCCGAAATCTCGTCCATGGTTCCGACGGACAGGAGACAGCCAATTATGAACTGGGGTTGTTTTTCGATGCTAGCGAGCTAGTATCTTGGAAGAGAGATATTGAACCCTGGATTCGGGAATAGAACCACTAGCAGACCAAACAGATTGCTGGACTATTGCATTCGCAGCACGATGTGACCATTGCTCCACAGGTCTTCTAAGTTGTAGTAATTGCGCATCTCAGGACTGAAGAGGTGGACGATCACATCCCCGTAGTCCATTAAAACCCAACCACTTGAAGGCTCCCCTTCTGTTCCCCATGGAGCTATGTTCGCCTTCTCTTTCGTTTCTTCGGCAATCCCATCGGCAAGAGCCTTTAGTTGACGGTCAGTCTGCCCATTGCAGATAAGGAAATAGTCTGTAAAGATGACCTCGTCCCTGATATCCAGAAGAATGAGGTCTCCGCCTTTTTTGTCCACAATAGAGTCCACCAAAATATGTGCTAATTCGATCCCTTCCAGTTTATACCTCCTTGATTTTACAAATCTCGGTTCGATTTTAACATGAGTAACGCCTGTTCGCCATACATGGGTTGACCGACGTTGGCTCTCATCATAGAATGCAAAAGTGAACTACCTGCGATCGCGAGAAAACTTTACATAAATGGATTGACGCAATTTGGTGCGGATTGATCTGCTCAGGTATTCTGAAAATACGATGATTCCACATTTTGAACAGTATGGCCTCGAAGACCAAGTATGGTCGGTATCGGATCTCAATGGCTACATCAGGGAGTTAATCGATATCGATTACCGGCTCGGCGAGCTGCAGGTGATCGGCGAGGTGTCGAATTTTTCCCAAGCCAAATCTGGTCACGCCTATTTCACCCTTAAAGATGATAGCTCCCAGATTCGCTGCGTAATGTGGGCTAGCTTTGCCAAACGGACTTCTATAGTTCCCATCGATGGCGATGCCGTGGTAGCTCACGGGCGTGTATCGGTCTACGAAGCGATGGGTCAATATCAACTTTACGTTGAACGTCTTGAACATGCCGGACGTGGAGACCTTGCTCGGGAGTTCGAGCAGCTAAAACAACGACTTGCTGATGAGGGATTATTTGATCCGGAACACAAGGTACAGATTCCGGCGTTTCCAGTGAAGATTGGAATCGTTACATCGGCTGATGCCGCGGCTTTACGTGATATTCGAACTGTTTTAAAGAGGCGCTGGCCGCTTACGTCGGTTTTAATTGCACCAACACTGGTACAAGGAAAGGAAGCCCCCGCCCAAATTGTGGAAGCACTGCTATGGCTTGACGGTCGCAACGATATTGACACGATTATCGTCTCTCGCGGTGGTGGATCGATGGAAGATCTTTGGGCATTTAATGATGAAGGTGTTGCCAGAGCGATTTTCGATGCCACCCATCCTGTGATAGTCGGGGTCGGTCATGAAACCGACTTTACTATCGCGGATTTTGTCGCCGACCTTCGAGCGCCAACACCATCTGCTGCCGCAGAACTGGCGGTTCCTGACATAGGTGAGATGGCAGAGCATGTTCAGGATCTCAATCAGAAAATGGTTAAGGCCGTCTTGAACTCCTTTCACCAAAACAGGGTTTATTTAGATGGCTTGCTCCGCTCTCTAGGGAATCTTAGCCCTCGGAGCGCGTTGGACTCAAACCGCCAGCGTGTGGACTGGCTGTCAAATCGGCTAGAGCGGTCGTTTGATCGGCGTATGGATCAGGCGAAGAATCGGCTTGAGCTTTCGGAGGCTCGATTAGCTGCCGTCAGTCCAATCTCAACCCTCCAGAGAGGATACGCGATAGTCAAGAAGAAAGATGGGTCACTTGTTCGCTCCGTCGCCCATGTGGTAGAAGGTGAGGAACTTGAGATCCATGTCGCCGATGGCGGCTTTACGGCTACCGTTGAATAGAATCTCAACATGTCCTATATCAAGGATTGTTCAGCATGAATGATAAGGAACCAAAAGAACTTACCTTTGAAGCTGCTCTGTATGAGCTCGAGGAGACTGTTACTAAGCTGGAGAGTGGAGAACTTGCCTTGGAGGAAACCCTGCAACTCTTTGAGAAGGGCCAGTCGTTGGCTGTTCTATGCAGCTCCCAGTTAGAGTCAGCCGCCATGCGTGTTGAGATGCTCACGAGTGATGGCGAAATCCTCGATATATCGGCGGAGTAAAAACCTTTCCACGCAGCAGAGGATCAGCAAGTCGCCCAGAGTGCGCTGCTCTTCGCAACCGGTCGTCACTCAATGGCAGGAGCACAGTCAGGTGATATAATCTTCCTCTGCGAAGAGCCAACACACTTTACATAAAGCACAGAATTAAGGATTGAAAGGACTTGTTTAAAGACATTCGTAAGTCGCTAAGCCGCACCCGAAGATCAGTATTCGGCCAGATTGCAAACGTGCTCGGAATGGGCGACATCGACGAAGAAACATGGGAAGATCTAGAGGCTTTGTTGATCCAAGCCGATATGGGGATCTCGACGACGACGGCTATACTTGATTCGCTCCATGAGCGCGTCAATAACGAAGGACTCCACTCATCGGACCAGCTCCTTCAGGCTCTAAAAGAAGAGTTGAGAAGCATCCTTGGCGACACACCGGTGTTCCAGTTGGAGCAGCCTAGACTGCTAACGGTTGTGATGGTTGTCGGTGTAAATGGATCGGGAAAGACAACGTCCATCGGTAAATTAGCCCATTTTTACAGCAACAATCAGAGGAAAGTTATGCTAGCTGCTGGCGATACATTTCGTGCTGCGGCCATCGATCAACTTCGGATATGGAGTGATAGGGCCAATGTCCCAATAATTGCGGGGCAGCCAGGTGGAGATCCAGCCGCCGTCGCATATGATGGAATTCGTGCGAGCAGGGCTCGCGGTTACGATCTGTTGTTTATTGATACTGCCGGCCGGCTGCATACGAAATTTAACCTGATGCGAGAGCTGGAGAAGGTATACGGAGTTTGCAGCAAAAGCGTTCACGCTGCACCGCACGAGGTGCTGCTGGTCCTAGATGCACCAACAGGTCAAAATGCCCTCACCCAGGCGGAGAAATTTAAGGAATCGGTCAATGTGACAGGTGTAGTTCTCGCCAAGCTGGACAGTACCTCCAAAGGGGGCATGGTTTTTGCGATTTATCGTGATCTCGGGCTGCCTGTCCGATTCGTTGGAACGGGTGAAGGGCTGGCGGACCTGGCGCCTTTTGATGCTGATGTGTTTGTAGAGAGCCTATTTGAAGCCTGATTTCCAGCCGGCAAATCTTCTTTGACTCTCTTCTGCATGGTGAAGCGTTCAGAACGGTAGGGGGGATTCAGACGTAGATGACCAAATTTGATGGAATACAGTAGATCGACAGGAGTGAAAGAAATGAGCGATTTGTTTGCCCAGCTAGATCAATATCAAGAAACGGTCAACGGTCTGCGGAGGCGTCTTTGACATTGCAACCAAAACTGAGAAGCTAGCCGAGCTGAAGATTTTGACCATCGAATCTGGGTTCTGGGATGATTCACCAAAAGCTCAGGGAATAATGAGGGAGCTGACTAATCTTAAGTCGGAAATAGACATATGGGATGAGCTAAGCCAAAGGCTTGCCGATGCCCGGGAGCTCGCGGAACTGGATGATCCAGAAATCAACCAGGAGATGGCGGTTGAAGTAAACAAGCTGTCGAGCATAATCGACGAATTAGAGTTTCGGGCTCTTTTCTCTGGCAAGTTTGACCGGGAGTCGGCCATTTTAGCCATTCATGCCGGGGCAGGCGGAACCGAAGCCCAAGACTGGGCCCAAATGCTTCAGCGGATGATCGCACGCTGGGCTGAGACACACAGCTTTAAAACCGACTTCCTCGACACAAGCCCTGGGGACGAAGCGGGCCTAAAAAGCACGCTCATGTCAATTGATGGGAATTGGGCCTATGGCCGGCTAAAGTCAGAGAGGGGGGTCCACAGACTCGTCCGGATTTCGCCCTACGATGCATCAAATCGCCGCCACACCTCGTTCGCTAAAATCGAAGTATGGCCAGATGTAGCCGAAGAAATCAAGATCGAGATTGATACCAAGGATCTGCGAATAGACCGGTTTAGAGCCAGCGGGGCTGGTGGACAGCACGTCCAGAAGAACGAGACAGCGATACGCATCACGCACCTTCCCTCCGGGCTTGTGGTGTCGTGTCAAAACCAGCGCTCGCTGACTCAAAACCTCGAGACGGCAATGAAGATCCTAAAATCCCAACTATTTGACCTGGAAAGACGGAAACAAGATGACGATATCGCAGCTCTGAAAGGCGAGGATGTCGACGCGGGGTGGGGGAATCAGATTCGCTCCTATGTTTTGCACCCTTACAAGATGGTCAAGGATCACCGGACGAATCATGAGACAGGGAATGCGCAATCGGTTCTCGATGGCAAACTCGACGATTTCATGGAAGCCTACTTGAAGATGAGAGTCGGTCAACCTAAATAAGAGCGTCGTAAGTCGCAACTCCAACGGAGATGTGATCGAAGGCGCAAATTTCAAATTGGATTGGAATAGATTTACTCTGCCTCGCAGCGTAACTTGCCTTGCAGGGCAACGCTCTTGGGGAACCAGTCCAAGGAAGATCCTTCGAGATTATTTGACACAGACTTACTCATATGATATCATAGCAAATTTGCAAATCGACTCAACCTTAAATCTAAGGAAATTATCAAATCGACGTTCACCGGAAGAGTAAAACTGATTATCTTTGGACACGGTGACTGTCACGGTGTAATTACATAGCAACAGACTAGGAGCGTTGGTGCGTACCACACGCTCTTTTGCTGTGTCTTTGGACGGAGAGCAAGGTAATCAGCGCTTAATTTTCGTTAGCTGGCATCGAACCGGCATCTTTTTGTGGGAGGTCACACCCAGTGGAAGCAACTGAGTTTCGTTCTTTACGCATAAGCTTAGCATCCCCTGTACAGATTCGATCGTGGTCATATGGCGAGGTTACCAAACCTGAAACAATCAACTATCGACGCCTTCGACCAGAAAAAGACGGTCTATTTTGTGAGGCGATTTTCGGGCCAACACGTGACTGGCAATGTTACTGTGGCAAGTACAAGAACGTTCGCTATAAAGGAATCGTTTGCGATAAGTGTGGGGTGGAGATTACCAGAGCTGCTGTCAGGCGTGAAAGGCTTGGGCATATTGAACTCGCAGCTCCAGTCGCTCATGTCTGGTACACGAGACGTGTTCCCAGCTATCTCGGATTATTGCTGAATATCTCACGAAGGAATCTGGACCGAGTCCTATATTTCGCCCAGTACGTAGTGACATTCGTAGATGAAGAGGCCCGTACTCGAGCCCTCAAGCGTCTGGAAGAGGAGCTAGAGGAAGCTGAGCTGCTCCTGCACGAGGAGAGCCGGACCGAGATCGAAGGGGCTACCAAAGAGGTTCGCGAGCGAATCTCAGAGAACGAGTCCGACTTGGAGAACCTCAAGGTTTCGTATGATGAAAATCTTTCTGCAGCGACAGATGAGGTCGTACGAGAGGCGCAAGTAATCGAACAACGTCTCGAGAATTCGATGAATGAAAAGGTGGATAAGGATGTCGTCCTCGGTGAGGTGACGATCGCATCAAAAGGCGAGACCATCGGGCGCGAGCACATTGTCTTGGTCCAGGAAACTACCTCTGAACGACTGACAACTCAACAGAAAGATCTTGAGGAAGCCCACGAAAGTGCAGTTGCCGATATTGAGCGAGATATTGCCTCTTTGCGCGACGAAGTCGATGCCACTGCCGTGGAAATGGGAACCCAGGTCAGTCTCAAACTTACCAGGGTGAGACAACAAGCCCGCGTTAACCGCGAGCAGCTCGAAAACCTGGCCCAAATGACCTTCCTTAATGAGAATGACTATCGAGAGCTCAAGAGCAAATTCGGCAATGTCTTCCGGGCCGATATGGGTGCTGAGGCTTTCTACGACATACTTAAAAACACAGATCTTGATAAACTTTCTCAAGAATTATGGCGTGAAGTACGAACCAGCCGCTCAAAGCAAGGAGCCAAACGGGCGACGAAGCGCTTGCAGGTTGTTGAGGCCCTAAGCAAGAGTGGAAACCGTCCGGAGTGGATGATATTGACCGTGCTACCCGTCATTCCTCCCGATCTCCGACCAATGGTACAGTTGGACGGCGGTCGATTTGCTACATCCGATCTAAATGATCTCTATCGAAGGGTAATCAACAGAAATAATCGCCTCAAGCGCCTGCTTGAACTGGGCGCGCCGGACGTAATCGTCCGCAATGAAAAGCGGATGCTCCAGGAAGCTGTTGACAGTTTGATCGACAACAGCCAGCGGGGTAAAGCTTTAAGCCGGCGTGGACGTCGTCAATTGAAGTCGCTATCCGACATGTTAAAGGGGAAGAAGGGACGTTTTCGTCGAAATCTCCTGGGTAAACGTGTCGATTATTCCGGTCGATCCGTCATCGTCGTCGGTCCAACGCTGAAGATGGGACAATGTGGTTTGCCCAAGAATATGGCGCTCGAATTATTCCGGCCGTTTGTTATAAGCAAACTGGTCGAATATGGTCATGCCAGTAATATCAAGGGTGCGAAACGCATCATTGAGCGGCAGCCTCCTGAAGTATGGGAAGTCTTAGAAGAGGTGATCGAAGGCCGGCCTATCTTGCTCAACCGGGCGCCTACTCTGCACAGACTGGGTATTCAGGCATTTATGCCTATTCTCGTTGAAGGTAAAGCAATTCAATTGCACCCCCTCGTATGCGCGGCCTTTAATGCCGATTTCGACGGGGATCAGATGGCTGTTCATGTGCCATTGTCTGAAAAAGCGGTTGAAGAAGCTAAAACAAAGATGATGGCTACTCGCAACCTGTTGAAGCCCGCTGATGGTCACCCAATCGTTGGTCCCTCCAAAGATATGGTATTGGGTGTTTATTATCTGACCGTCATGCAGGAAGGCCGAGAAGGTGAGGGTAAGATCTTCGCCACTCTAGATGAAGTTGAGAGAGCCTTTGACCTAGACTATGTTGATATACATGCCAAGATCAAACTGCAGACTGACACGTATTTCAACGATCAGGATAAACGCTATCCAGATAACAAGGCTCAAAAGAGAGTGATAGAGACCACGCCGGGTAGGGTGGTTTTCAATCGCGCGCTGCCTGAGGGAATGCGATTTGTCAATCGGGTGTTGGATAGGGCCGAAGTAAACGAGTTGGTGAACCGGGTTTATCGTCGCTTTGGCGATGAAGTAACCATTGAGATGGTTGACAAGATCAAGGATCTCGGCTTCAAGTACGCCACAATTTCGGGGATTACCATCGCCGTATCAGACCTAAAAATCCCCGCTGAACGCGAGGTGATTCTGGAAGGAGCTCGTCAAAGGGTTGACCAGATCGATAAACAATACCGACGTGGTTTGCTGACTGAAGACGAACAATATCAGAGGACGATCGAGCAATGGACTGATGCAAAGGGTTCAGTCGAGAGGGCGGTTCGTGACGCAATGGATCCGGTGGGACCGGTCACAATGATGGCCCTATCTGGATCAACGAAGGGCGGATTTGGTCCGATCACTCAGCTAGCTGGCATGCGCGGTCTGATGGCAGACCCTCAAGGCCGGATTATTTCGGTTCCAATCACTTCAAACTTCCGGCAAGGGCTTACTGCGCTGGAGTATTTCATCTCAACTCACGGAGCTCGAAAGGGATTGGCCGATACTGCGCTTCGAACAGCCGACGCTGGCTATCTCACGAGACGTCTGGTGGACGTCGCCCAAGATGTCATTGTTCTCAATACTGATTGCGAAACCAATCTGGGTATCATTATTCGCCGGTCCGACAATTTCGGTAAACAAACATTGGCGGAGCGAATCTATGGCCGATTCATCGCCGAAACGGTGGCAGATCCGGATACCGGTGAAATCATCATCGAGAATGGCGACTTGATCACCGAAGAATTATCCGACGCTGTCGATGCGACCGGCATCGATGAAGTCTATGTATACTCGCCGATGACTTGCGAACTGTCTCAAGGTATTTGTTCCAAGTGTTACGGAATTGACCTGGCGCGTGGAGTACGTGTAGAGATGGGTTCAGCTGTAGGTATCGTCGCTGCCCAATCAATTGGAGAACCAGGAACCCAGCTGACACTGCGAACATTCCATACTGGCGGCACAGCCGAGGCCAGGGGCGATATTACTCAGGGTCTTCCCCGTGTAGAGGAACTCTTCGAAGCCCGGCAACAACCTAAGGGCGAGGCAGTAATGACCGAAATCGGTGGCCTCACCACGGTTCGGGTTATCGAAGGCGTCCGCCATGTTTTCGTAACCGATGCCAAGCTCATCGAGGATGATTACGAAATCCCCTCTGGATGGAAGATACTCGTTGAAGACGAGGATGAGATTAAGGCTGGGAACCTTATTGCTGAGCAAGAAGACGATGTCATCACAGCTCGTCACGCTGGTCGTGTCTTGGTTAACAAGCAGCTGGTTCAGGTTGTTTGGGAAAGCAAGGATGAACGCGACTACGAAATTCCTGCGGGCACACGAATTCTTGTTGAAGAAGGCGAAAGAATTGAGGCAGGTGACCAGGTGACAGAGGGT
>DASRZI010000354.1:0-4894 GCA_035686605.1 Candidatus Zixiibacteriota bacterium | reverse complement strand
TGGCAAGGGCGTCGTCGTCTTTATCAGTTTGTGGGGGCGCGAGATCACGATCAATCTCGATCAGGTCAGCTTGGGACAACTCGATATCCGCGGTAGTTGGAGCTGGAACGGCCAGGAGACCTGGGAACATGCCATCGACCTGCTGGACCGGGGTATTTTTAACCTGGATCCACTAATCACAGCGCGCTACGAACTGGAAGAGTGGGAGACGGCCTTTGCCAACCTGCGAGCTAAGCAGGATGTAAAGGCGTTCATCCAACCCAATGGGCGCGGGTGGGCGGAGTAGCAACAGGCAGACGCGATCATCAGCAATAACGACCGCCCGGTTGAAGAAAATGTTATCAAACAACATGGATCCTCGATGGGATTCAGAAAGAGAGGAATAATGAAACCACTGAAATTTAGCTATTTCCAGCTTACCTTTGGACAGCAAGAAGCCTACCTCAACCCAAAAAAAACCTACCAGCGCCTGAAGCAGTATGGGTACGACGCTATCGAGATCACGCCACCAAAGGGGCGCTACGGTCTTGGGGTGAAGATGGAACCTTACCTGGAAACCCACAAGACGCTCAAGGATGACTATGGATTAAAAGTTTCCTGCATCAACGAGTGTTGGGGAGAAGAGTGGGATCCATTCTCTCCTACATATAAAACCTTGACCGAGTCCAAGACGGCGAATCTGGCCGTATCGGAGACGAAATCATCGATAGATTATGCCGTCGAGTTGGATGCACCTTGCGTCACTGTTGCAGTGGCCATTCACGATGACATCACAGCCAGCAATGTGGCCGAATGCACGGCTATCGCGGTGGATGCTTTACAGCGCATGGCAGATTACGCCCAGGATAAGGGGATTCGGCTGGTCTTTGAGGCCACCAACCACCTGGAGATGGGCAAGTTTGTCAACACAGTACTCAATCATAAGCGTATGATCGAGTTGACCGATCGTGAAAACATCGGGATCCAACTAGACTGGTTCCACGCCAGCTTTGAAGAGCTGAATCCCTACGAGGCGGTGATGGACGCCCATCCCCTCCTGTGGCACATGCACTTCCGGGATTCTAACTCCCTCACACCCGGATACGGGACTGTCGATTTCAAAGCCGTCCTTCGAGCTGTGAAGAAGAACGGTTATGATGGTTACTGTACTATCGAGAGCGCACCGATGGTCCCCGATGCCGACACGGCGGCCAAGGATGGGATTGAATATTTGAAGATTCTCGAAAGGATCGTGGACTACCAACTCAGCCCGGAATATCCCAATGGTTATGCGGTGGGGATCTAACCGGCGATGTTCGAGATCCGTCGGCGGACGAAAGGAGGTGCGTTTTGACCACACTTGGTAGTGCTGTTCGCCTGGCAAGGCTGCAAAATCCTACATCGGGACGGATCCTGACCGTCGCAGTGGACCACGCGCCGAGCTACGGGATCTTGCCGGGAATCGAAAACCTCCGCTCGGTGGTTGATCAGGTCGCCGCGGCCAGCCCTGATGCCATGGTGATGATGAAGGGCGCCGCCGAGCGATGCTTCCATCCTTACGCGGGCCGCGTTGCCTTGATCATAAAGTGTTCCACGATATCCCCCTATCATCCCGAGCTGGATATCTGGGTGAGTCAGGTTGAGGAGGCTCTTCGCCTGGGGGCTGATGCTATTGCCATGGCCCTGACGGTCGGCAGCGCTGACCAGGCTCAGCTTCTGACCAACCTGGGTGTGCTTGTGCGCGAGGCAGAGGCTGTGGGCTTACCAGTCATCGTTCATTCTTATCCTTGCGGGGAACTGGTCCCCCCGGGTGAACGACACTCGGTGGCCCGAGTAGGCTATGCGGCTCGCTTGGTCATGGAACTGGGCGTCGATATTGTCAAGACCTTCTACACCGGATCAGCCGAAACTTTCGCCCAGGTGGTCGAGATGGCAGCTCCGGCGTTGGTGGTGGCTGCGGGTGGCTCCAGACTGGAGACGGATGGTGATGTACTGCGCATGGCCTACGATGTCGTCCAATCTGGGGCAGCAGGAATCACCTTTGGTCGCAACATTTGGCAGAGTGACAATTTGGCGGGCATGATCGATGCCTTGAAACACATTGTACACCTGGATGGCACGGTGGCCGAAGCAATGGCTGGGCTTACTTCCGGGACGGAGAACTGAGCATGCCTTTCGTCGGCATCAAGGAGATACTGACCGAAGCCAGGCGCTGACGGTATGGGGTCCTTAGCCTGTTGGGTGTAACCTGGATATCGTGTTAGACCTGGTCGCGCTTTCCTATCTCAGTCAGATGCGCATCGAGCTGATCGAAAGGCCAAAGGGCAGGCTGCCGCTGGAGAAACTCTCCACCCCAGCGGAAGATGAAGGCTTTAATAAAGATAATCAAAGTACTTGTAACAAAGGAGCTGGTTGTGAAACACAGAATCACTTATCAGCAAATCATTGACCGTCTGGAAGAAAACGACTTGCGCTATGGAGTGCTTACACTGCAGAACAATGTGTCCGTTATCATCTCGCAGCGCGGCGGGCGTATCTTTGGTCCCTTCCTCTCAAAGGATAGCGAGAGTATTTTCTGGACCGATGACGCTTTTGCCAGACCTGAAACGTTTAAAGAGTTCCTCGACTCTGGCAGTTGGAATATTGGCGGCGACCGCATGTGGATCGCTCCGGAGATCCAGTACCATGTTCCCGACCGCAGCGACTTCTGGGGGAGCGTTTTCTGGCCAGAGCAGGTAGATCCAGGGAACTACCACCTGGAACAACCAGGTCCCGGTCAGTGGCGTCTAGATTTGGATGTGGTTCTCGAAGCTTATAACCTCGCCTCCGGCCAAAAAGATCTCCATCTGGAGCGTCTGATCCAGCAGGTAGAGGATCCGTTGAGAAACGTGGGGGACTATCTAGCTTTGGTGGACGGGGTTTTGTTCGCTGGCTACGAACAGGTCGTGACCCTTTCTGAACGCCAGCGGGATGACATTGTGAGCGAGGCCTGGAGCCTGACCCAGCTCAATCCGGGCGGAGTGCTGGTGATCCCCGCCTCACCTCGCATCGAGTATACCGACTACTATGAACCAATTGACGAAAGTCTCCAGACTATCCACCCAAATCACGTGCGCCTCAAAATCACAGGTGACCGGCGGTACAAAGTTGGCTACAAAGCGGCGCACGTCTTTGGGCGTCTGGGTTACTTCAATCACCTCGATGATGGTCGAGACTATCTGATTGTACGCAACTTCTTCAACAATCCTTCGGTTCCCTACGCTGAAGAACCTGACCATACGCCCGGTTGCAGGGGTCATTCGATCCATGTCTACAATGACGACGGCAATGCGGGTGGTTTTGGTGAGTTGGAGTGCAACGCCCAAACAATTGGGGGAGAGACAGGCCGATCGAGCAGCAGAGATCAACTGGTCCTTTGGCTGTACGTTGGAGCACCCGAGCGAATAAAGGAGATTGGCAATCATCTCCTCGGTGTCGAGCTATAGGGGCAGGAGTTTTCAATGGAACGAGTCGGATTTCCTGAACAGATAGGGGACCCTGAACAAGTCCTATCTGACGTCAAGATAAAAGAAGAACGGGTTCATGCATTCCTGGAGCAGGAAGGGTTGGACGCGCTGGTCATTGGCCGCCAGGACAACTTTTCCTGGCTCACGGCGGGTGGTGACAACCGGGTAATAACAACCAGCGAGATGGGTTCTGGTTACCTGGTCATCGCCCGGGATCGAAAGTGGCTGGTCTCCCATTCGATGGATGGCCAGCGTATCATCGACGAACAGGTGCCTGGCCAGGGATTTGAACTAATCACCTCATACTGGCACCAGGCCTCCCCCGAGCAGAAGGTGCTCAACCTGACGCGCGGGATGGTGGTCGGGGCTGATTTTGCACTCAAAGGCGCTCGGCAATACGGCCAGGAGTTGGTGAACCTGCACTATCCGCTGACCGATCTCGACATTGAGCGCTGCCGCTGGCTGGGCCTGACAGCCAATAGGATCCTATCTGAGGTGGCTCGGTACCTGCAGCCGGGTATGACCGAACAGGAGGTCGCCGCACGGCTCTTGTATGAATATGCACTGGAAGGTATGACGATTGATGTGCTCAGTGTCGGTTTCGATAAGCGAATCGGACGCTACGTTCAACCGATGCCAACTGAGAATGTCCTGGATCGATACGCTCTCCTGCATCCTGCAGCAAGACGCTGGGGCTTGCATGCCAACGTCACCCGCCTTATGCACTTTGGCGAGCCGCCGTCCAACATCAAGAGAGCGATAGATGGGGTAGCCACCATCGGTGGCCATGTGTCCAGGATGCTGGCACCAGGTGTGCCCTTTGCTGATATCCTCGCCGAGCAGATTCGCCTTTACCGGGCGCTGGGATATACAAGTGAGTGGATGTACAATTTCCAGGGAGGCATAACAGGTTATACACTGGCGGATCCCACACGCTGCACAGACCCGGAAGCCCGTGTCGTCGAGCGCCAGGCTTACGATTACTTTATCACCATCACAGGAGCCAAGTTTGAGGAGTTAACACTGCTCACAGAAGATGGACCAGAGCTGGCTTCGGCGGGTTCTAATTGGCCAATGCGAACAATGCAGACACCAAATGGCGACATCGATGTTCCGGATGTGCTGATCCGGTGACAAGATTGAACGACTGCCCAGCGACGAGACTGTGACCACGAGTCTGGCCCTACTGAAGGAGGCTTGATATGACAGCGGGTTTGTTGAGTGACAAGGTCGCCCTGGTCACGGGCGCTGCGAGGGGCATCGGCCGTGCCATCGCCATGGCCTTTGCAGAGCATGGAGCCCACGTGGCTGTGGCTGATCTTTTACTGGATGGTGGGCAGGCCGTAACCCGCGAGATCGATGATGCAGGGGGACCGCGGGCCATCGCCCTACACCTGGATGTCCCCGAT
>DASRZI010000353.1:0-5098 GCA_035686605.1 Candidatus Zixiibacteriota bacterium | reverse complement strand
TAAGTTGGGTGTTCGTATAAGAGTTGCTTACCGATGTCAACAAATAGTCTGTCCTATTCCAATTCGATGGCCATCGCAACCGCTTCTCCGCCTCCGAGACAGAGCGAGGCAACGCCTCTCTTTAATGATCTGGCCTGGAGGGCATGGATCAACGTAACCAAGACCCGCGCTCCACTCGCACCTAGAGGGTGTCCAAGAGCGATAGCGCCACCGTTGACGTTTACCTTGTCCCAACTCCAATCATAGCCTTGCCTGGCTATATCGATGCCATCAGCTAGAACCTGTGCGGCAAAGGCCTCGTTTAATTCTACTAGATCGACGTCTGCCATCGACCAGCCAATTTTTTCAAGAAGACGAGGAATAGCTCTGGCCGGGGCGATGAATATCCACTGTGGATCAACCGCAGCCAAAGTGTAGTCCACGACCCGGGCAATGGGCTTAATACCCTGTCGCTCGGCTTCAGCACGGCTGGTTACGACGAGCGCAGCGCTACCGTCATTGAGCCCGGGTGCATTGCCGGCCGTTACAATGCCATCCTTCTCAAAGGCCGGGGCCAGTTTCCCCAGCTGCTCGATGCTCGTGCCTAGTGTGTAACCGCCGTTTTCGAAGGTGGCCCGAATAGGCTCGTCTGTATCGAATACAGTCACTTTCCCTTTCCTACCTCGAACCTCGACAGGGACGATTTCGTCTTTGAAATATCCTTTAGCCGTGGCTGCGGCCGCCTTCTCGTGACTGTTAACCGCATAGGTATCCAATTCAACCCGTGTAAGCTCATACTGCTTGGCGATGAATTCCGCCCCATTGCCCATCACCCACTCTTGGAAGGAGCACCACAACCCATCGGCAAGAAGCGAATCCGTCACCTCGGCATTCCCGAACTTCAATCCCTGCCGGACCCTGGGGAGAAAATACGGAGCCAGGCTCATGTTTTCCATTCCGCCGGCAACGAAAACATCAGCCTCCCCAGCGGCGATGGCATTTGCGGCTAACATCACGGTTTTTAATCCTGAACCACAGACTTTGTTGACGGTTGTCGCCCCAACGCTGTCTGGTAATCCGCCCCCTAGTGCAGCCTGGCGAGCAGGCGCCTGCCCGACGCCGGCCGAAACGACGTTGCCCATAAGAACTTCGTATACCGTTGATGGATCAATCCCGGATCGTTCTACAGCTGCTTTCACCGCGTAAGCTCCCAATTCTGCAGCGTTGATGTTCCCGAGAGTACCCATAAACCGGCCCGTAGGCGTGCGAACGGCCGACAGAATGACGGCTTCGCGATCCTTACTCATTTTGTCCATTGATAGCTCCTTTGTTGAGTAGAATAGAGTGAAACCTAATTACAGTTGATGGAGAAAACACAACGCTGATTTTGCCTTAAATGTCCGCCGATCACAAGTAATGCAGGACCACATAGACAACCGGCCCTGGTGAATCTTCTAGTCGAGGTTGTGCAGCTGTTTCGCTTGCCGCACCACCGCCCTGACCTGCTGCTGAATGGCCGGCTTCGTCCCGCTATCCAGGTGGAAACTCTGGTGATCATGAAGCCGTTGTCCGCCGTACTGGCTTCGATAGTTCGTGGGTAGATCGTCGGGAAATTCGAGACCAGCCATCACCCCGAAAGCCAGTGCCCAGGATCGCGGAACAATATCCAGGGAATATCCTCCACCACCCAGAGCCAACCATCGCGGGGACATCTGGTCCAGCAACTTGAACAGTTCTTCTTGCCCTCTGGTTGAAAGCATGATGCTTGCTAGCGGGTCCAAGGCGTGGGTATCCACACCTAACTGGGTCACGACTATGTCCGCCTCAAATCGAGCTGCCGCTTGGGGCACGACCTCTTTGAACGCAGCCAGGTATAGTTCATCATCCGTATACGGAGGCAGGGGAAGATTCAGGCAGTATCCTTTGCCACGTCCGGCGCCAATTTCCTCTACAGATCCTGTCCCAGGAAACAGTGTCCGGCCGTCCTGATGGATGGATATCGTCAGGACACGATCGCTGTCGTAAAAAGCGTTTTGAACACCATCGCCATGATGTACGTCTATATCCACATAGGCTACTCGACAGCCCATCTTTACCAACCAGCTAATTGCCACCGCCGCGTCATTAAAGACACAGAAGCCAGAGGCGAAATCAGGCCTGCCGTGATGTAGGCCGCCTGAGTAGCTAAAGATGACGTCAAACTCGTCTTTAACAAGCATCTCTGCTGCCTGTAGGGCACTCCCTACCTTTCGTGACTCAGATTCAAACATCCCCTCGAACACGGGATTGTCACCCGGTCCGAATCCATAGCGGCCCAACTCCGAAGCAGGTTGGCTTGTAGTGGCTGCCCGCACGAATTCAACATATTGAGCCGTATGGAACATGGTAAGCTCATCAATCGTGGCCTGGCGCGGATTTACCAGGAAAACATTGGCGGCCTCAAAAGCGCCAAGTTCGTCGAGAAGGAAGTGGGTTCTTTTCAGGCGAGCAGGCTTTAGGGGATGATCAAGTCCATGACCGTAGCGCCACACATCATCTGATGAGAGAAAGGCAGCTTTTCGCACTTTCTCATTGTACCAGAGTTAGGTCGCCAGACCGCGCGCACCAATACAAGAGTGCAAAATCGCTGAGCGTTTGGGCAGCCAATCAGTTTGTAATTGCCATAGGCTGGCTTGGAGAGTTACGCCTCTTCCGACAGCATAAACGCCACTTGTTCGGCCATAACTTTAGTGGCGAGATCTAAATTGGGCGCTCTGCTTATGAGCGTCTCGCCGGCAAAGGAGTATAGACAGATGACTTCGTCGCCTTCCCAACAGAGGGTGCCATCAGGCTGTTTGCGGGCTTTAGAATCAAACAGCTGACTGGGGTAACCCCGGTAGGCATTGTCGAACTCTTGCTGATCTGCAAGGGTATCCCAGGCCAGGCGTAGGAGCAAAACCAGCGAACCACTGCCTTCGTTCCAAAAAACAGCATATTGGTCGCCGCCCCAGCCAGTGGCGGCAGCATCGACGGTTTGGCTATCCAACTGCTGGACCAGATACTCTCTTAGATACAATTCGCCAACCGAATCCTGATCGATCTGCTGCCATCCTGCTCCCAGGGTATCGGTTAATGGAGCTAGGGCAACAATCTGGGGTGGGTCCCCATCCAGATATCGCTCTGGGTGGAGGATATGTTCAGTGGACTTTGGCGGGTCTGCCCAAGCTCTATTGACCGCATCGAATCCATCGTTCATGTATAACGCTTCAACAAAGGCGACGCCTTCTAAATAGGGAAACATCAATTCCCGGACCAAGACTGGTGGTGCTTCATCCAGAATGGGTGTTTCTAGCTGCAGCGATTCAGTCAGCGCTTCAAGCAGCTCCTCAGGGCTTAGATACCCCTTAATGAGGTATAGGGTCTGCACCATTGTTGCATCCCCTTCAGCTAATGCCGACAGGGCCATACTCGCCTCTGAATCAAGCGTGTCATCATCCAACTGTTCTAGGTCAAAGTGCTGGTCCTGCAGTGCATGGACATACTCATGAGCGTGTGTCAGCTTCTCCAAGGTGTCGAATTCGTCATCTTCGTTGATTAGAACAAATTCATTCGTTTCTGGGTCATAAAATCCTGCGATCTCTTCGGAAAACAGATCTACAGTGAAACCGTAGAGATCAAAATCACTTGGGAAAAAGTCAAAGGCGCTCATAACAATCGCATCGTGCCGCGCGTCTTCCTCGGTGTATTCAGATAAGAGATCCTCTTCAATTCGGTGACGCAATTGTTCCCTATCGAGGAGGGTGACCTGGACGCTTTCCTCTGCTGTTAGTCCGCGTACCTCAGCCACGTTGGCCTCGATCTCAGACCGAATGGCGTCAATCTCCGCCAACAGCCGGTCATTATTAGATTCGGTAGTTGATTCGGCTTCCTCCCTCTGTTCGGCCTCAGGTGTTTCGCCAGCGCCAAGAGTCGCCGTTTCCTCGCCGCCCTCTGGAGTCGATGCGGGTGTCGTTTCTTCTATCTCTTCAATCGGATTCTCTGGAGAGGTGACCGGCTCACTGGTTGGAGGAATTGATTCAGAAGACTCTCCGCCCTCCACAACCTGATCTGCTGCCGTTGCTTCGGCCGTCACCGTAGGGAAGGAAATCATTTCACTGCACCCGGCCAGGAGAAAAATAGACAGCATAAAGGCTGCGGTTATGCTCAAGTTCAGCCGGGAAGGCCATAGCCGCCTTCCTGCTGATGACTCGGTTATGCGATCATTGTCAATCATGTAATAGGGTCCTCTTAGCCATCGAAATCGAAACAATTAGTAGAAAAGATACGTTTTAATGCCTGGCAGGAATCCCGATCCAACCGGATGATACTACGATAGTCACAGCGAAAGGTCGCGTCAGATTAAGGGACGATGATAGAGGAGATAATAGTTTCAGCGGTCGCGGAATCCGGTGAATGAATGATTAGACTCTTGCCAAGGTGCTGCACCAGGCAAAAGACCTCGTTTTGCTCCCAACAATAGCCAGAAGCTCGTTGAATTCCCTCTACACCTGAACGAGTGTCCATGAATTTGCGATAGGCGTCTTCGAATTCCTGCTGGTCAGCCAAAGTATCCCAGGATATGGCTAACAGAAGTATCGTAAAATCGCTTTGCTCATCCGCGTATAGAGCATAGTTTCCACCGCCCCATCCGGAAGCTGCTGCCTCAGCCTCCTCGCGAGTGAGCGCCTGTGCCAGGTACTCACGCAAGGTGAATTCACCGAACGTATCTTCATCAACTGTGAACCAGCCATCTGGTAGGATAGGTTCTAGGTCTTGCAGAACCGGCTGTTCAGGAACATCCTCGCTCAGATATCGTTCTGGGTGAAGGATCTGTTCCGTCGACACTGGCGGACGTCGCCAGGCGTTGTCCAAAGCCTCGAGACCACCTTGATCGTACAAATACTGGACAAAATCAGATCCCGCTGTATAGGCGAATTCAAATTCCTTCCTGAGGAACATAGGAAATGTATCAAGGCTCGAGGGCAGAGAGGATTCCATCGATCGTTCAATGATCTCCCTATCGCCCCGATTGAATGAATCACTATTCAGATATAGATTCTGCAGAAATGTCGCTTCCCCTTCGATCAAGGCCCTTAAGGCC
>DASRZI010000352.1:0-4307 GCA_035686605.1 Candidatus Zixiibacteriota bacterium | reverse complement strand
GTCTTCGTCTATTATGAAGGTGATCACTATCGTACCAGGTTAACACACACTCTAGAAGTTGCTCAACTAGGTCGATCCATCGCCAGGGGGTTAGGGGCAAATGAGGACTTAACTGAGGCCATCTGTCTTGCTCATGACTTAGGCCATCCACCATTTGGGCACGCAGGTGAACACTCGCTAGATGAGTTGATGAAAGATTATGGGGGCTTCAACCACAATACCCAGAGTTATCGAATCGTCACCGAGTTGGAGAAGCGTCTTCCGCAGTTTAAGGGGATCAACCTCACGTATGAAACTCGGGAAGGGATGATCAAGCACGAGACCGAATACGATAAGAGCGACGCCTCCGAATATGAACCAGACAAACGCGCTTCGTTGGAAGCTCAAATTGCCAACGCGGCCGACGAAATTGCTTACAACGCCCATGACCTTGAAGATGGTCTTCGGGCTGAGCTGTTTTCGATTCAAGACCTGGCCGATCTCAAGATTTGGCAAGCTCTCATGTCCTACCTGGGTGATGATAGTGAACCGTTCTCCAAGACCTCGCGAGCGAAGGTTATCCGCGAGTTGATTGGTATGATGGTGACGGATGTCATAGGGACGACAGCCTCCAATTTAGAGAGATTGGCAATTGATTCTCCCCTGTTTTTACAGAGACAGGAAACAAATGTGGTCTCCTATTCGGAAGAGCTTGGGAGTTGGATCCGCTCACTAAAGGATTTCCTCTACCAATGCATGTACCGGCATTTCCGTTTAGTGCGAATGCAAGTAAAAGCCGAGCGGTATCTGTGCGAGATTTTTGCGGCATATTTGAATGAACCAATGATGCTTCCTACCCATGTACATAGTAGGTTAGCGGAAACCGCTGTAGAACGCGTTATTACTGACTATATTGCTGGAATGACAGATCGCTACGCTGTGCAGGAATGGGATAAACTATTTGATCCCCATACGAAGGCCTGATTCAGGGCGATTCATTAAGGATCCTCGTAACATCCTAATCGGTAATCTCACCTGTCGACTTTCGTGATAGGCTGATCAAGCGATTCACCAGAGTTGTCTACTAGAATTGACTGCTCAAAAAAACACCTCCCATCTTTCAGCCAGTTCTAAGATCCTGGCGAAGGCTGG
Source organism: Candidatus Zixiibacteriota bacterium (assembly GCA_035686605.1). Taxonomy (GTDB): domain Bacteria; phylum Chloroflexota; class Anaerolineae; order Promineifilales; family Promineifilaceae; genus UBA11865. The sequence continues at coordinate 3,176 of DASRZI010000352.1, read as the reverse complement.
GAGGTATTTCGTTTGTTCTTATACGCTGATACCAGCGTCTTCGCTGATACTTGCGCCGTAAATTTGTTAGTAGTCTAAAAGATCGTCCACTCGTCCCTGAACGTCAGGCTCGGCGAAATCGCCCTCTTTGGCCCAAGCCGAAAGCTCAATCGTAATTCGCTCAAAGAAACTTTGTGGAGGCAAGGTACCCGTCCCGTACTCCATGTCAGTAATCAAGGCATTGACGATAAGTGATGCCGTCTCGAGTACAATGACATCTTCGGGACGGGCAAGCATCGGCTCGCCTTTGGGTGCTAACTTGGCCTTGATCGCTTCATCAAAGAAGGCATGATCGCTCATCGCAACCTTAGTGACAGTGCGAATGTCGTTTTTATCGAAGAGCCATACCTCAAAAGCTGTTACATTCTTGGGCATATCTGCCCCGATAGTTTCTGATAATCCTACCCCGCACTCGCCAAGGAAATCACCTTCTGCATTCTCAATCGAGAATGAATCATCGTAGGTGTCGTGGCCGCGCACATAGGTCGTCTCGAATCGCGCCAACGGAGTAACAGGTTGATCGCTATCCGCAGCCTCAACTATCGGGCTATCTAGAGGTCTAGATATATTAGGGTTATCCCCACCGCCTGACTGTTGAGAGCGACGCTGCCACAAGAGGAAAATCGCGCCGACGATGGCGCCAAGTACCAGAAGCAATCCGCAAATCAGGGCGATGTTCAAGCCTGTACTGCGACCACCCTCATCTGCAGCCACGGTTTCTGCTTGATCATTTGCCGCAGCGGCAACATCGGCGCACCCGAGACCTTCGTTGAGAACCGTCGCCAGGTTGTTTAGTTTCTGTTGCTGGGCAGGATTTGTACCGGCGTCGATCGCTAACTCACAGATAGTCGCGTCGGGTTCATTCCATGATCCAAAGATCGTAACGATGTAGTTACTGTCATTGGTCAAGGCATACATTTCTGCCATTGTGACTAGAAACTGGTTTTGTTCCTGTTCTCTAAGATGTTGGAAGCCGGCCCCCTTATAGGTAACCGGTGTGAGATTCCAGCCAAAGATGATTAAGCCGATTGCCCAGCCTACGAAAAAAGCTATGGCAAGAAAGAGAATGGAACGGCGATCCTTTAAGTCCATATGTCACCTACCTTTTGCCCTCCTGAAGGGCGGCCACGCGCGCTACTGCTGCCCGCAAGGCATGTTTGGACAAAAGTCATGAACGCTTCCGCGAACATGACCAACAAGAGATGTATCCGACTTTTACGCACTTCCTATTAATACATCAGGTGACATCCCCTCTGCGCCGATTATCTTACCATAAAGTAATTTTCGGCACAAGTGGAATTTTATGTTTATCTGTATCTTTTCGCCCCTTTTTGCCTGTGGTATACTTTCTCAAGCCACGAATGTTTTTTTTACCCTGAGTGCTTACTGGAGGACGAAGGTGGCAGGTAGCCGAGCCCGCTATGAAATAGCGATAAGACGAGGACATTCATACAGTTGGGATCAGCTTTGGCAAGATGCCATTCGTGAATTCGAAGAAGCATCTCAAGAAGCCCCTGCAGAGCCATCCCCCTATGCAGGGCTGGGAATGGCTTATTTCGAGCTTGGAGAACTTGACAAATCGCTCGAGAACTACAAGCTCGCTGCCCGGTTCTCCAAGGGCGACATGATTTATCTAAAGCATGTCGCAGACGTCCAGGAGCACCTAGGTCAGGTCAGAGATGCCGCCCAGACCTACATGGCGATTGGAGAGATCCAGCTTCGGAGAAAACGGTTGGACGAAGCTGTTGGCAACTGGTTGCGAGCAGCTCGCCTTGATCCTAATCTCATTGGAGCTCGCCGGAGGTTGGCATCTCTGTATCAACGGCAAGGTCTAACCCGGAACGCTGTTCGCGAGTACCTGGCCCTGGCTCGTATCTACAATTCCCGCAATCAGAAAGATAACGCCCTGCAGATGTGTCAGAGCGCCCTTGACCTGGATCCGCGCAACCCAGACATACTTACTGCTATGGAGCTTATCGAACAGGGCGCAGCTGATATCTCGATAGACGAAGCGTCGTTCATAAGCCTGGAGACTATGTCAGATATAGACAGCGAGAGTTCACCTCGGTCTGACGCTGCCTTTGAGGCCGGGATGGTAGGTGTCCGGGTCAAAGAAAAGACAATGGTCGGCGGTGGGCCGATGGAGCATGCACATCGTCTCGCGTTGGAGCAGCTAGCTCTCGGAGTGTTCGAATTCGAAGCAGATGAAGATACGTTAGCAGCAATCTCGCCTCAAAGGCTGAATAGAATTCAACAAGCCACCTTCGTAAGTCAAGGGTTGGATTATCAGACCCGAGATATGTTAGCTGAAGCAGTCACTTCTTTTGAAATGGCTATTGCAGCCGGCGTCGCCAGCGCCGCGGTCCATTACAATCTTGGTGTTTTATACCGGGAGCAGAAACGCCTTGAGGATGCCCTTACCCAGTTTAATGAGGCCAACGCAGATCAGGAATACCGTGTCGCTAGCAACTACGCTCTTGGTGAGGTTTATAGGGAGCTAGATATTGTTAGTAAGGCGGTTGAACATTACTTAGTTGCCTTGACGATTATCGACTTAAACACGGTACGACCGGAGCAGAATGATAGTTTAGTCGAACTCTATGATCGATTGGCTAATGACCTATTGCTAGGGGAGGATACGGATAAGGCCTCTGAGTTCATGGTCTCACTTGTCGATTTCTTTGATCACAGAGAATGGGAATTTAAGATCAGGGCTGCGCGGGAACGGCTAGATGCTCTGTCGGCCGATGGACAAACCATGATCATGGGTGACATCTTAATGGCTGGTTCAACACAGGTACTAGAATCATTGTACCTGAGCGAGCTATATGCCGGCCGCGGTAACTATCACAGCGCTGTGGAAGAAGCATATCGTGCCATTCAACTCTCGCCTTTTTACCTTCCAGGGCATATTCAACTTGGCGAGCTGTTAGCCCGGTGGGACAGAGCTGATATTGCCGTATCGAAGTTTATTGCTATTGGCGACACTTATCGTGTTCGGGGTGATGACAATGGATCGATCAGTGCTTATGAACGAGCGCTAGAATTATCCCCGCTAGACTTAAAAACAAGAGCACGCCTGATCGATTTGCTCATACAGAGCGACCGGTTGGAACAGACTCTGGACCACTATATAG
>DASRZI010000351.1:0-9003 GCA_035686605.1 Candidatus Zixiibacteriota bacterium | reverse complement strand
AATCATTTCCACAGATACCGTGCCATTCCTCTTTGATGTCAATTCAGTTGTGTACATTTTTACTCCTCATAATTGTCCTTAAATGCTTCTTAGTAATAAGCTTTCGGGCGGTAAATAGGAGGGTGAGTGAAGCGCGTGAGTACATGAGACGACTGACCAATCCTTTCACACCCTTTTCGAATTCGTACTCAATGCTCTCATTCACCTGGGTAATTTCGTTGTTAATTGCGACGAACTGATGACGGTGCTGCCAATTCTTTAACGGGCCGGTGACCAGCGTGTCCGTGAAACCTTGGTCGTCAACCTTGCTGTGCACAGCTTGCCACCGGATGGGAAATGGACCAAACCAGATGGTAAAATCAGCCTTCGATCCTTCTCCTAGGGGTTCAACAGCGTGAAGCTGAACAAAAAGCGGTGGCGGTGTCAGGGTCTTGAGGACGCTCGTGTCATGATGAAAGTCCAGGACGACCGGCTGGGGAGCATCTATGGTAAATCGATAATCAAATGTTGGCATTGATACACCTTTACTGCCCTTCAATTTTGTGGGCTTGATTAACTCAGATCGATGACGCCTTTATAGCCATCATGGTAGGCACTCATAATGCGATCCGCAATTTGTTCTGGTGTGGCGGCATCTTTAGGCATACGAAACGGCAATTTATCCAAGAAGGGTGTGTCCACAACTCCGGGGTGGACAAGGCTCACTCGCCGTTTTCTTTCTTCTTTCCGCATGGTTTCGACAAAATCTTCTAGCCCCGATTTGGCCCAAGCATATGCGGAAAGGCCAGGCAAGGGCAGCCGCTCACTCATGGCTCCGATGAAGATCAGGGAAGCATCTTCCTTCAAGATAGGTAGACTAAAATGAGTAACTAAGAAGGTGCTTGTTAAGTTGGAGCCCAATAACTGTTGCCAGCACTCTGGTGAAATCTCGTTCACGGTTGATGAGAATAAATCGCCAAATGCGTTGATCCACAAGGTTATTTGGTCAATCTCATTGCCGGCTGACCTTATGGCGTTTTGCACCGAATAGGTGTTGGTTACATCTGCTTCTATTGTCATAGTGGCTTGATTGTTAAACTGTTCCACATTCCGACCAACTGCAATAATCTCCCATTCATCTGCCAGCAGTTGCGACGTTAGCGCTTTCCCTATGCCGCTGCCTGCACCCCAAATCATTGCCGTTGTCATAATTTCAACAATCCTTTAATCGAGATAATGGTGAATGCGGGCCGTGGTAATAATTCCCAATTCTTCGGCTCGCACTCACCACTTCTAGAAGAAGAGGAGGACACCAATTCTTCCATCCGCGTGCTGTTGTTTCATTTATTATGCCGGTGGCAATAGTACGGCGTCGATGACATGGATGACGCCATTGGATGCGATGATGTCGGTGATAATCACCTTCACCGTGTCATTCAGGAACACCTCGCCATCTACAACGGTGATGGTTACATCTTCACCAAGCAAGGTGGTGGCCGCATCGAGCCCAATAACATCCTCAGCCTTAACAATGCCTGCTATCACGTGGTAGAGCAGGATATTTGTTAAAGCGCCTTCAGGATCTTCGAGCAAGGCCTCAACCGTGCCCTCAGGCAAAGCAGCAAAAGCATCGTCTACCGGGGCGAAAACGGTGAACTCTCCCTCACCAGCGAAAGTATCAACCAGGCCGGCCGCCTCGAGAGCAGCCACCAAAGTTGTGAATCGGCCGTCTTCAACCGCGATCTCGGCGATGGATTTGGCATCTATCATCTCTTCTTCCGCCATCTGTTCCTCTGCAGCCGCTGCCACGATGCTAGGGGGCAGAATCACAGTGTCGATGACGTGTATGATGCCGTTGGAGGCTTTGATATCAGTGATGATGACGGTGGCGCTATCGTTTAACAAGACCTTACCGTCTACGACCTTGATGGCCACTGGTTCACCTTGAATTGTCGTCGCCGACTCAAGGGTCACAATGGTTTCGGCCGGGAAAACGCCTTCGGCGACGTGGTAAAGCAGAATGTCCTTCAAAGCGCCTTGTGGATCTTCTAATAAGGACGCTACTGTACCCTCTGGCAAAGCAGCAAAAGCATCGTCAACTGGCGCAAAAACCGTGAATTCGCCTTCGCCCGCCAGAGTATCGACCAGGCCGGCCGCATCCAGGGCGGCTACCAGGGTCGTGAATCGACCGTCTTCGACGGCGATCTCCGCGATGGATTTGGCGTCCATCATCTCTTCTTCCGCCATTTCTTCCTCTGCAGCCGCTGCAACGATGCTTGGCGGCAGAATCACCGCGTCGATGACGTGGATGATGCCGTTAGAAGCTTCGATGTCGGTGATAATGACGGTGGCGCTATCATTCAACATGACCTGACCGTCCACGACAGTGATGGCCACAGGTTCACCTTGAATTGTAATCGCCGAATCAAGGGTCACAACGGTCTCGGCCGGAACAACGCCGGCGGCAACGTGGTAGAGCAGGATATCTTTGAGAGCGCCTTCCGGATCTTCTAATAAGGACGCTACCGTTCCCTCAGGCAGAGCAGCAAAGGCGTCATCTGTTGGAGCAAAGACTGTGAACTGACCCTCGCCACTTAAGGTTTCGGCCAATCCTGCGGCTTGTACCGCCGCAACTAAGGTAGTGAATCGACCATCTTCTGCGGCGATATCAACGATGGATCTGGCTTCCGCCATCTCCTCTTCTGCTTCTTTCGGTGCTTCCATCGGTTCTTCTACCGCTTCAGGTACCGGCGCGGCAGTCGGATCAGCATCGGTGCTGCAAGCTGCTAGAACCAAACTAAGAACAAGAAATAATCCTAACCAAGTAAAACGTTTCATTTTTTAGTATCCTTTGACTATTCGTAATCTGATTGATATGGCATCCTGAATCAGGTTTGGAAATTCCGTTCAGGTGCAAAGCTAACCAACATCCAATAAATTTGCCTAAATCTGAGCGCTGATTACACCCAGGACCGCTAAAGCGACCGCGATGACCACCAAAGAAGAGCTCGAGTTTTTTCGAGCTTGACGATCACTCATGTACGCGTCACCTTTGGACTGGCCATATCCCACTTCATCCAGCTCGTGTCTTAGCTGCTGGCGGTATACTTCGAGGTATTGCATTCGACGTTCTGACTTATCCATATTGTTCTCCTATCTTTTTGAGCTTCTTCTTGAATTCCAATTAGTCGTCTAAGTTAATTTGTCTTGCGCCCACTTCTGCCATTTCTGCATCAGGTCTGTGCGCGTCCTTAAGTGAGCGTACAATACCCTTCGATCTACATATTGTCAAGATATTGTCCAATAAAACTTATGCATGTCTAATAAATGTACAACTATCGCTCTTAGATGGCTGCTTATCGAGTTTATGCTCGTCAAATGGCCATTCGGTGATAGGATGAAGTGATGAATACAAATCTGTGGTGGATTCGCCGCGATTTACGCTTAATCGATAATCAAGCCATTCAGGCTGCTCGTGCGGGAGGGGAGGCGATTGTACCTGTCTTCATCTTAGATCCGGCTTTGCTCTCTTCGGCGTACACGGGTGAGAATCGGGTGGCCTTTCTCATGGCTGGTCTTCGGGAATTAGATAAGGCGCTGCGCGATCGAGGAAGCTATCTGGTTGTGCGGCAAGGCCAGGCACTTGAACAACTAGGTGCCTTGATGGAAGAAACATCGGCCACTGCCATTTATGCTGAGGAGGATGTTTCGCCATATGCCCGCCGGCGTGACGCGTCCGTCAGCCAGCATCTGCCTTTGAATCTTGTGGGCGGAGTTGCCGTTCACCATCCTGATCTGATCTATAAAGCAGACGGGCTGCCTTATACGGTCTATACGCCTTTCAGCCGGCGTTGGAAAGAGCTGCCGGCCCCTGAACCGGGATCTCTGCTCCCGGCGCCAAAGCGAATGCCCACGCCACCCGATATCGACAGCTTGCCAATCCCTGACCGGCTCCAGTTGTCGAAGGCAATACCCTTCCTGCCAGGCGAACAAGAGGCGCAGCGCCGCTTGAATGCTTTTTTGTCGGCGGATGGCGAAGCCTCGATCACTCGATACGCTGGTCAAAGGGATCGCATGGATCTCAATGGCACTTCTGGGCTGTCACCCTATTTGCGTTTTGGTATGTTATCCGCCCGGCAGGCGGTCGTCTCTGCGCTGCAAAAACGATCGACCGTGCTCGATGAAAAAGGTCAACGGGGTGTTGAGGTCTGGTTCAGTGAGCTGATCTGGCGTGAATTCTACATGTCTATCCTCTATCATTTTCCCCAGGTGCTTAGGCAAAGCTTTCGAACTGCTTACCATCACATTGCTTGGCGAAATAACGAGGATCACTTCGCCGCCTGGTGCGATGGTCAGACGGGTTATCCGGTGGTAGATGCTGCTATGCGCCAGCTCGCCCAAAGCGGCTGGATGCACAATCGCGCCCGGATGATCGCGGCCTCTTTTTTGGTAAAAGATTTGTTGATCGACTGGCGTTGGGGTGAACGGTGGTTTATGCAGCATCTAGTGGACGGCGACCCGGCAGCCAACAATGGCGGCTGGCAATGGACGGCCGGTACGGGCACTGATGCTGTTCCCTATTTCCGAATCTTCAACCCGGTACTGCAAGGCAAGAAGTTCGATCCGCAGGGCGATTATACGCGTCGATGGATACCCGAGCTGGCTAATGTTCCAGGTAAATATCTGCAAGAACCCTGGAAAATGCCTCGGGACGTCCAGGATAAAGCAGGTTGCGTGATCGGCCGGGATTACCCTCACCCCATCGTCGATCATGCCCTTGCCCGGCATAGTGCACTGGCTGCTTATGCATCGGCCCGGGATCGAGCTATCAATGGAGGAAGAGAAAATGACGAATAGTTCCCTTGAAGAGTACCTAGCCCAGGTAGAAATCCCCCTTCGCCTGTCGTGTATTTCGAATTCGGGTTGGCCCGTTGTGCTCTCGTTGTGGTATCTCTATGAGGATGGGTATCTATATTGCGCCACACCCCAGTCAGCCAAGGTGGTTTCATATCTAAAAGGGGAATCGCGCTGTGCTTTCGAAGTTGCATCGGACCAGCCACCTTATTGTGGGGTTCGTGGCCGGGCGCTGGCTACCATTGAGCCTGAACGCGGTTTAGAGATTCTTGAGCGTCTCTTAAGGCGTTATTTGGGTGGGACTGAAAACGCTCTGGCGAGACAGCTGTTGGGCCGATCACAACCAGAGGTGGCGATTCGATTATCGCCGAAAAATTACCATACTTGGAACTACAGCGATCGTATGGCTCAATCGATTGCCGGAGAAATAGATAGATTATGTCCTTGATAGATGACAACCAAGCAAGACAATGCCTGGCGTTGCGCCAGGCATTGTTCGTTGGCGTTATAGCAATGATCCTAAACTGGCGCTAACGTTCCAGCGAAGATGATCCAGGCCAGGACCGTTTTGGCCGTCAAGCTGAGGATGATGTAGAAACGCTCACCGAAGAGGTAATCTTTCCAGCGGCCGACTTTCTTGTACTGCAGCACCATGTTGATGGCGAAGATGTTGAAGAAGACAAACAAGGTGGGGACGATGAAGTAGACGAAAGTAGGCGGCTTGGCCTCACCGTCGCCGGAGTTAATCGATCCCACAAAATAGATAACAATTACGATCCAAGGCAGGATGCCGGCGAAAACACCGTAGATGAATGATGACCAATCGGTTTTAATCGTATACTGATTGAGCTTTTCCATCAGCAGGCCAAAGAGGTTCATCGTGGCGTTAATGCCAAAGATGAGGATGAGGGCGCCCACGTCCCACAAACCGACCAGCATGCCGATAAGGACGATCATCAGCGAGGAGCTCAATGCATATTCATAGAAGCGGACTGGGTTCATGCCCAGCTTAAGATTGGCGACATACCGTTTATTTCCGATAGTCGCCAGATAAAAATGGGCCACAGCAGAAAGCAACAAGAAAACAGCGACGGCCGGGCCAAAACGCAATTCATAAAGCACTTCTGGGTTAGGAGACAGGGAACGGGTGTCCGTATCGAACTTTAAGAAGAAAGAATAGATGGGGTAGGTCGTGTCGTTGCTTAGGACGATCATCAGGATACCCTGTATCAGATGCAGGAATCCCATAATCAAATTAAATCGTCCCAATCCTTTGAACGTAGCCTCAGAAGCGACAACCTTAGGCTGAATCGGTGTTGCGGTCATATTTTCTGCTCCTTGGTATAGAGAAACGCTAGTGCTGTTCAGTATATCATGTTAAAAATACCAAAGAAACTATCAAAACTCTCCGTTTGCCCCAGCGGTTCGGCGGAGATAGAACCATCATAATATTACCAGCCCGCTGATCCTGGCTCACCTTTGAAGGGTCCAATAATCTCCTTGGTGATCCAACCGCCATAAAAAGTACCAGGTTGCGGCCGGACGAGCTCGCCGTCCGCCAAACAACGATCCATGGCCCAAGCATAGAAGGCGATATGATCTTTGATAACCCCAAAAGATGGCGTCGGCCGGGAATAGGTCCAGGCTGCTCTCTTGGCGGATTGGTCTTCAAATTCGATATTGTAGTAATTTGCCTGACCCTTCCATTCGCACCATGAGCCACCACCTGCGGGGGTTAAACAACCCATGCGAATATCAGCAGGAGGCAAGTAATAGACCGGCGGGTGGCTGGTCTCCAATACGCGCCAGGCCCGATGGGTATCGGCGATCTTGACTCCAGCGAAGTATATTTGGATGGATTTATTAGCCAGTTCTACTGTCGGAGGTCTGGGGTAGTCCCAAACAGATTCTTCTCCAAGACCCGGTTTAAGCGGCTTAGGCTTTATCATGTTAGATACTTTGGCTTAACTTATGTTTTAACGGCTGCCTGCTGTTTCTGCTGACGGTGTCGATAAGTCCCTGCAACCATGAAGATAGCCGTGATGGCGACCGCCATCCAGGCGGCTGTGGCCACGCTGCTGGTTTCGCTGTGTTTAACAGCGATGCCGGTAAATGCCCAGACAAGGACAAGGGCATAGGCGACATCTCCGCGGGTCATGCTGACAGCCGCGCCGATGATGGTTCCCGCGGCAAGCATGATAAGCGTCCAAACTCCCGGATCGATCCCCCAACCATTCCAATCCCAGAAATACAGCAGGGAGGTAATATTGGCGATAGTGGCTACGGTGATCCAACCCAGGTAAATGCTAAAGGGCACATGGACGAGCCACTTCATGGCGGAAGATACCTGGGTCCGGCCTATGTCCAGACGCAGATAAATGGCGATCAGACAGCCCAATAAAGCCAGCATGGCTAACACGGTCCAAGGAAACAATTCGTAGTGCCACAATAAAATCCAGGCGATATTTGCCATGCTCGAACAGACAAAGAGATAACCGATCCTTCTCAAGGACTGATTGGTCGCTTGAACCGGCAGGGCCTGGTACACGGCGTATGCTATTATCCCCAGGTAGATTAAACCCCAGATTGAGAACACGTAGCCGGCCGGCACAAAAAAGACCACAAATCGATCCGAAATCTCCCCAGTTGTTTGACCATTTATGGGTAGAGCATTGGCCAGAGCGTTGACTGCTATCATAGCCAGTGTGGCGATTACCACGGAAAGTCGACGAATAGTATCTGATTTCATCATCCAGATCCCAACAATCTATAGTGTCTCGCTTTCTTCAGAGAGCAGTTGTGAAAACCAATCCAATACCATGCTGGCGGAATCACCCAGATGGATTCTGGCCCCCTGGTGATATGCCTGCAGATACTCAATTATTAACTGTTTCGGGGGGCGATAGCTTGTAAGCATATACTCTATCCAGGTGATACCAGTTTCTAACAGGGTCATGTCGCCCAAATTGAGTGCAGCATCAACAATTTGACCGATATCGTTATTTATTTTCGCCAGATACCTGGTGGGCTTATTCGTGGCGATAAATGTGCCCCATACGTGGGTTTCGATGAGGGCTTGGCGCTTCCTAAAGTGAGAAAGGGCCTTCAGGTAAGAATCAGAAGGAGCGATTGGTTCCGGATCGGGGAGCTTGTTCGCGATAATTTGTAATACGGTCTCAACAGATCCTTGTATCGTTTCTCCGAGAAAGTGTCCCTGGATAAGTTCACGCAAACGTGGCATTTGATTAAATACCAGACCACCAAATGCAATTGTAATAGCCACCGAACGTAAGTCCAAAGCGATATCTTTCAATCCAGCGGCCCCATGTAACCGTTGGGCAGACACTATTGTTAGCGTAGGCGCAACCTTTTTAATGGTCGAAGCTAACTCCTCTGCAGGCACATCTGCGCCAAAGTAGACCACATCAAATCCTTGCCGGCGTAGCAGGAAGGTGAGAAGAAGCGAGCTGAAGACGTGGTAGTCACCCGGAGCGCATAAGCTGATTATCCGTTCTCGGCGAGAAGGAGAAGGCGCAGCTGCAATCAACATCTCCAATCTCTGGTTGGTAAGAGCAGTCGTGAAATGCTCCTGCTGAACGGATACTGTGCCTTCATACCAGCCGTTGCCAACTTCTGCCAATCCAAATTGCAGCAACTCCAGGCATACGGTCTCGGGGGCATACTGCGCGAAGGCGAAAGCCAAGATCTGCTCCGCGGCTTCTCTGTCTAAGGCCAGGCAAGCTGATACCCAAGTTTGCCGGAGTTCGTCTAATTGCCGTCCCTCTAAATACGGAGCAACCTGTGTGGCTTTGTCCCTGGTGGTTTCCGTTTGAAGAGGATCTTCTCCACGCTCATCGTAAGATCGCCATAAGTCAATGGCATGACTAATGGAAATGCCTTCTTCCTGTCGGGCAATTAGCCACTTTAACACGTCAATGTCATGTTGTGAATATTGTCGATGCCCACCGTCCGTTCTATGTGGAGTTGGGAAGCCATATCGACGCTCCCAGGCCCGGAGTGTGGCAGGATTTAATCCCGTCTGTTTAACAACCGCCTTTATATTGAGCATCGACGCGCTATTCGTTTCTGTTCCATTTACACTGTTCATCTATTCACCTGAGCCACCGTTAAGATTCTTCGCTGAATTGCCTAAATTCTACCTAGTTAGCA
>DASRZI010000350.1:0-2565 GCA_035686605.1 Candidatus Zixiibacteriota bacterium | reverse complement strand
AAGTCACTACTGTAAGTTCGTCGCCGCGTCGCAGCAAGCTGGCTTCCCCAAAAGGTACGACGAAATCATCGCCCGGATATGGTCTGCGGGACCAGGCTGCGTCCAGAAGAGCGCGATGCTCAAAGAAGATCACCGGGTCATTGCCCCTTAAGGCCGATCGCAGCAGTCCAACGGCGTCTTCGCAGTTTGACGGAAAGGCAACTTGCCAGCCAACAGCATGGGCAAATAACACCTCGCCTGTGACGCTGTGCCATGGATCGCCGATCTTTCTTCCAAAGCCGCCGGGAATTCTGACGACGATTGGCGCCGCAAAGCGATTAGCGGTTCTCCAGCGAATAGTGCCGCAGTTGTTCAACTGCTCCATCGCCGGATCGGCATATTTTCGAAATTGGATTTCCGGAACAGGCATGAGACCCGCCAAGGCCATGCCAATCGCCCGGCCGATGATACCTTCCTCAGATAAGCTTGTATCAAATACACGAGTTTCCCCATAATCGGCTTTCAAGCCCATGGTTGCCGTGTGCACCCCTCCCTTATCGCCGACGTCTTCGCCGAACACCAGCAAGCGAGGATTGAGGGCAAGCTCCGAGGCTAGAGTCTGTCTGATCCCGTCGACCATGTTTATCCGGCGTGGATCGTCTGTTCTAGCAACAGGGTCGCCTGGCGGAAGATGAATCCCTTCCGCTATTACACCGCCGGCACTCTGGGGATATTCCGGATCCGAGAAAAGAAACCTGGTTACACCGGCGGGATCGGGATGCTCCATGTGGCTGGCGGTATTAGCCGCTTCCCTGACTGATTCCTCCACCTCTCTCACCATTCCGTTCCAGGCTGCATCGTCCAATAGAGCCGGCACGAGATACTCCTTGAGGGCGACTATTGGATCGCGGCTTTTTTCTTCGGCGATAGTTTCGGCGGACTTATAGGCCTGGTTGTCGTGCCCTGAGTGTCCCGAAAGCCGGGGCACTTCCAAGCGTAACAGCACCGGTCCGTCGCCATTTCTTACGTCTGCGACGCTGGCGGCTATCAGGTCGGCGGCTTCGGCCGGATCGCTGCCGCTTCCGCTTCGAATGACGAGGTTGCAAAAAGATGCCAGGTTGGCAGCGATATCTCCTCCTGGGGTTTGGAGCTTGCCAGGAACCGACAAGCCGTAGCCATTGTCTTCGATCACGATCAAAAGTGGCAATCGAAGCGTAGTGGCCATCGTCAGACATGACCAGAAACCATTAGTGGCCACCGACCCATCACCTCCGCAAACAACTGCAATGCTGCCAACAGCGCTCGAGTCATTCAGGACTTGCTGGCGGTAGATGATAGCCTGGGCCCATCCGGCGGCCGGTGTATATTGAGAGCCTACATCACCCCCCATCGGTATCACCGTTGGCGATCCACGCCCTGGCCTGTTGAATACAACTCCGACATCTCGACCTGCACTGACGCCGCCGCTTCGGGCCATATCAGAGGCAAACGCTTCTTCCGGCGCCAACCCAACGCCAAGCATCAAAGGTCGGGATCGGTAATAACCGCTTACCGCATCGAATGGTTTGTCAAGCAGCTGGCTGATTAGGACCTGGCCCAATTCGTGCCCTTTGGCTGAGAATTGGTACGTCACCAGACCAGCAGGTGCAAGTTCACTCTCCTGCAGCTCGTCGATTTTCCTCGAGGTGAGGGCCAGGCGGGCGACAGCTTGCCAGTCAAATAAGGGATGGAGATCGGACAATGATTCCTCGTCTGTGAGAATGAGTTTCGGCACCATCCAGTCTACGTGAAAGAGGGCAGCCGGTCAACGATATTTCTGTGTGATAAATGGAGAGAAAATCATTTCTTATGAGCTATAGTGGCCTGAAGACTGCGACTCATTCCCAGGAAATTACACTGCAAATTGTTGTGGAGATAAAGAGGCCAAGAAGTGAAGACGGTTCATTGTCTAGATGGAAGTAATTGAGATCCAAGCAGTTGTAGCCCTCCATATCCCATTTTTCTACACAATCGTCAGCAAAAAAAGAAAGAGAAGGTGTTAGGATTCTGACGGTTTTTTCTCTGTTTAGCGCTGACGGGCGCTTGCTGACACTTCAATTCTCAGGCCGGTAGCCAGTTCCGTACAGATAGATATGAATTAGCTTAAAAAAAGCGCTGATTTTTGAACCTGGTTGCATCGAGTTTCGTCTATATAGTATGGATATTAGTACGCTAGTACTATAATTATTTTAGCGACAGCCGTACTGTTGCCAGATCGAAGAGATGCCAGATCGAAGAGATGCCAGATCGAAGAGGTGTGATCAGATGAAAAATAAGCGCGTTTTACTACTGTTATTGGTTACCATTCTAGCTGTACTTCTTCTGTCGAGCGTGATCGTCGTCAGCGCTTCGGCATCAAATGATGGGAGCAACGTCCCCGTCCAGAAAGACGATTCTTTCTATGCACCGCAAGCAGGTTCCTTGTCCGTTACGATTTTAAACACGGATACATACGCTTCCGGACCGTCATTCGGTGAAGTAGTGGCCTTTTTTGACCACAACAACTCTGTTGTCGAGAGATCATTTGTCGCTGGACATTACGTTGGA
>DASRZI010000349.1:0-30632 GCA_035686605.1 Candidatus Zixiibacteriota bacterium | reverse complement strand
GTCAACAATAACATCGCCGCTCACGACATGCCCCATCTCGGAGCCCTTGGTTTACGCAGCGGATACGGGGACGACTACCTTAGACTTGGACATATTAAGCTTTTTACCGACGGCACCCTGGGCAGCAAGACTGCCTGGATGTTAGAACCTCTGGAATCGGTCGAAAGGGGCGATCCGCACCCAAACGGAATTTGCTTAACAAAACCCGAGGAAATGGCCAAAGCCATTGAGATGGCTGGTCAACTTGGTTTTCCGGTTAGCATCCATGCTATCGGCGACCGGGCCAATCGAGAAGTATTGGACATACTTGAGGAGATTTCTAGATCGTCATCACAGCAGGGAACCGCACACCGGATTGAACACGTACAGATAATTGATCCGGCCGATTTGCCTCGATTAAAAGAGCTAGGCGTGACCGCCAGTGTTCAACCGATCCATGCCCTTGACGATATGGAGATTGCGGACAGTTTGCTTGGAGACCGGTCGGATCGGGCTTATCGATTTGGAGCCCTGGTCAGAAGCGGAACCCAGGTCGCCTTTGGCAGTGATGCCCCGGTAGCAAACCCCAACCCATTTCTTGGCTTCCATGCCGCCTTGTTCCGCCAGCGGCCTCAATCGATGCAAAATCCTCCATGGCACAGTGATGAACGGCTGACCCTCGAGGAGACCATCTTTGGCTACACCCTGGGCGCAGCAGAGGCTGCTGGCTGGCAGGATACAATCGGCAGCATTACTCCCGGGAAACGAGCGGACCTAATCGTACTGGATCGAGACCTTTTCTCCTTAGTCGACGCGGAGAAGTATCCGCAGGGGATCGCCGGCACTAGAGTCGATGAGACCATATTCGACGGGGAGACAGTGTTTAAATATGGTGGTGAGTAAGTGGTAGGGACGATAAACGGTCGCTGATGAATCACATTGGCACCCTTCGCGAAACTTCGTTGCACGCGGCCTTAAAAGATTGGTACGCGAGACCTGATGATCGCATTGAAGATGAGGTCGACGGATATCTGATTGACCTGGTTCGGGGAAATGAGCTGATAGAGATCCAGACCGGCAATTTCGGGGCCATAAAGAAGAAGTTAAAACACCTCTTGCGTGATCACCCGGTTCAACTGGTTTATCCGATCGCTCGAGAACGATGGATTATACGGACAGATAAAAACGGGCGTCAGCTGAAACGCCGCAAATCACCAAAGCGCGGTCGGTTGGAAAATCTCTTCGATTCCCTGGTTAGTATCCCTGCCTTGGTCTCGCACCCTGGTTTCACAATTGAGGTGCTAATGACACAGGAAGAGGTGGTCTGGAAAGATGATGGGCGGGGGAGTTGGCGTCGTAAAGGATGGAGCATCGCCGATAGGCGTCTCATCTCAGTTGTAGAATCACGCACTTTCACCTGGCCCGATAGCTATCGGGCTCTAGTCCCCCCCACCCTGGCAGATGGTTTCACGAACCGAGATCTTGCCAAAGTCCTGAAATTGCGGGTAAGTCTCGCCCGGAAGATGACCTATTGTCTAAGCAGAATGGATGTAATTAGCTGCATCGGGCATAGAGACCGGTATAAGTTTTACGCCCTCAGCGACCAGCCCGGTCCGAATTTAGTCTAATGATGATCAATCCAAATTGATTAATTGCTTTACATAATATTTCATTCTGCATAGTTAGGGTTTATCACGCGGTAGCAAACGGACGAATACCTGGGGATTCGAGACTATCGGGCGCCGGTCGCTGTATCTTTAAAGGTATTTCTAGATGTCCAGTTCTCGGATGACGGTGTCCAGATCTTTGTCTCCCCGTCCAGAAAGGTTGACGAGAATGATCTGGTCTTTGTCCATTCGTGGTGCTTGCTTGATAGCCTCTGCCACTGCGTGGCTGGATTCCAAGGCCGGTATTATCCCCTCGAGTTCTGAAAGCATTTTGAAGGCTTGTAGAGCCTCCTGATCGGTAGCGTAGGTGTAGCCAGCTCGTTCAATATCCCGCAACCAGGCGTGTTCCGGTCCGACACTTGGGTAATCCAGCCCAGCGCTTATGCTGTGCGTTTCCATGATCTGGCCATCTGGCGTCTGCATGACGTAGCTCTTGGTGCCGTGCAGGACGCCGACGCGAGAAACATCTGGGTCGGCGAATCGAGAAGCATGGCGACCTCCCTGGATCCCCTCCCCACCCGCTTCCACGCCGAGCAGATCGACTCGCTCATCATCACGGAAGGCATGGAAGATGCCCATGGCGTTGCTGCCGCCACCTACGCAGGCAATGATAAGATCGGGTAAACGGCCGCAGCTCTCCAAGACTTGTTCCCTGGCTTCAAGACCGATGACACTCTGAAAATCCCTGACCATTGTCGGATATGGGTGCGGACCCAAAACCGAACCCAGCAGGTAGTGCGTTGTTTCGACATTGGTCACCCAATCCCGGATGGATTCGTTAATGGCATCCTTGAGGGTCTTGCTGCCGCTCTCGACAGGTCGGACCTCGGAGCCGAGCAGCTTCATACGGAAGACATTTGGCTCCTGGCGGGCCATGTCTACCGTCCCCATATAGACGACGCACTCCATTCCCAACAAAGCGCAAGCGGTGGCTGTGCCGACTCCATGCTGTCCAGCGCCTGTCTCAGCCACGATTCGCCTCTTACCCATTCGTTTGGCCAGCAGCGCTTGACCGAGGGCATTATTGATTTTGTGGGCTCCACTGTGGTTTAAATCCTCGCGTTTGAGAAAGATCTGTGCACCCCCAAGCTGTCCGCTCAATCTGCCGGCAAAGGTCAACGGCGTTGGCCTGCCCACATAGGATTTCAGCAGACCGGCTAGCTCCTCCCTAAAGGAAGGATCGGATTGAGCCTGGTCATAGGCCGATTCCAATTCTTCCAAGGCTGGCATGATGGTTTCCGGCACGAATTGGCCGCCATATGGCCCAAATCTGCCTCTTTTAACTTGGTCTTCAGCCGGATCTGTCATCGATGCGTTCCCACTATTCCTAAATCTTGCCGGTCATTATAGACCTGTCGTCGATAATACTGTATTTTCAATAACTTTATGTAAAGATCGTCTAGCGAAGTGCGGCCGGCATTATGATTGATGTCGGGGATTATGTTAAGTTAATAGAATGCGATGACGTAATCTTTCTTCGCACAAAAATAAGGCCAGCGCTGACGGACCGTCACTTATCTCATTATGGTGAGCCATTTCCATTATCTCATCGAGAGGTTTCAGGTGAATTTCGATGACCTCGGCTGGTTCGTGGTCTGTTTCACCCAGTTCGACACCAAGAGCGAGGAAAATATGAGCGACTTCGTTGCTTATCCCATTCGAGGTATAGAACTGTCCGATGTAGATCAGTTCGCTGGCCGTACCTCCCACCTCTTCCTTCAACTCAGCCAGGGCTGTTTCTTCCATCGAGAGTCCATCCTTAATCCCGCCAGCAGGAATCTCCCAACACCAGTCGTCAACGGAATATCGATAATGGCGGAGCAGTACGACTTTGCCCTCTCTCGTAACTGGGATGATCCAGACCGCACCGGAATGCTCGACAATGTTGAAAACACCCGGCGAGCCATCCGGAAGCAGGACTTTGTCCTGACGCACGCGATACCACGGTGACGTCCAGGCGATTCGGCTAGAGACAGCTTTGATAGGCGACTTTGCATCATCAGGAGTTTGTTTCTCGGTTGATGGTTCTAACATGTTGATTGAGTCTATTAACTTCCAACCACTATCATTACGAGTTTCGTCGGGCCTTTTCTCCAATAAGGCGCTGAACTTAGCTAATTATTTGGTGCTCCAGGATTATACAGTGCTCCTGCAGGCCTGGATGAAAGCCCGGACTTTCTCGGGATCTTTGATGCCTGGGCTTTCTTCCACACCGCTGGCGGTATCTACAGCAAAAGGCTGAACCGTTTTGATCGCTGCGCCAACGTTTGAAGCATTAAGACCACCGGCGAGCATAAGCTGGGGTATGAGTCGACTGAGTTCGGCCGCGATCTGCCAGTCAGCCTGCTTTCCAGTTCCTCCACGGAGGGTCGTGTGATAGGCATCGAGGAGTAAGTAGGGCTGGTCCTCCGCCGGGTCCGGAGGAAGGTATATTTCGGCGTCGGATCTTGCCTCAGAAGTGGTCTGCGGACGAATACCCTTGAAGCTTCTTCCATAGATTGGCGATGTCGGATCGGTTATGGATGCAGGCGCTTCTTCACCGCTCAACTGCGCCAGATCCAGCCCGCATTGGTCGAGGAGAGAGGCAACAGAAGCGGCCGATTTGTTAACAAATACGCCGATCAGAATAGGGCATCTGTCCGATGCCCTCAACTCCCGCACAATCGCCCTCACTTGGCCTGGTTCCACATACCGTGGGCTGCGCTCGTAGAGAATGAAGCCCAGGTAATCGACGCCAGCATCCCTGGCGATCGACGCATCTTCCAGCCGAGTTATCCCGCAGATTTTGATTTTCACATTAGAGCCTGACCCAGCTCGTCGAGAATCCGGGCTCGACAACAATTGAACTAATAGTTGTCTTCAGAAATAATCTAGTCTGCCAAATCGCTGGCGACTTTTAACTGGCTCTCTTTCGTCGCAATCAGTGGTCGAGGCCTATGTTGTTTGATAACGGTTGTGACCTCCTGAGTAAATCGCTTAGTTCCAGTGACATTGAGTTTCGTAAACAAAAACTCAAACTGCTCTTGAAGGATGTCTCCGAGATTTGACTTTACATCAACATCAACATCCCACCACTGCTTCTTGAAGGGACCAATTGCTTTCTTTCTAGAGGAGTACAAGAACTGGTCTTCAGTTTTGCCCTCTTTCCACTCATTTTTCAATTCGGTCCGCACGTAATCATATGCCTCAGCCACGAGCTCTTCCGGCAAATTATCGTAGATGATGTTCTGGAAGTTTGTAGCCAGATGAATCTCAATTGCTTCGGATTCAGGGAACTTCCCAAATGCGCTCGCCGGCAGGGTTGATGCCCCGTGCTGAACTGCGCCTCCAAGACTGTACTTATTCCTGGCTTCGCGGCTAAGGTCCTTCAGGGTATCAAAATCCACGCTGACCTGAGCAAGGGTTCCGTCAGGAAGGACAACGCCACCGTGGCTCGTGCCCGTCTGGACCGATATCTTTGAGATACCCGTTGTGTCCCGGATCTCCTGATTGTAGCCCTCCATGAAAGCGTTGAGCTCGGCCACGGTCGAATTGTGACCCCCGACTTCACCAATCTCGCCGCCGAGGGACACGGTAACTCCCTGTGGCTCTTGTTCCCTCACATATCGTGTCAATTCCGCGCAAACTTGATAGTTATTCCGCTGCTGATCGTTTAAGGCATCGAAGCTCAAATCTACCAGGGTTGAACTGTCAATATCGATGTTGTAGAAGCCCGCATCGAGAGCTTCGCTGATAAGCTCCTTGACCGCGGCGACTTCCTCTTCCGGATCCGCAGCAAAGTTCTTGGCTGAAATTTGGAAGTGGTCGCCCTGGATGAAGATAGGACCTCGAAAGCCTTCTTTAATAGCCGCGGCTAAGACGGACGTTGAATATTCAATCGGTCGTTGGCCTGTGTAATTCATCTCGCTTCGAGCGATTTCGAATAGCATTGCTCCCACATCCAGTTTGTTCGCCGCCCTGAATATCGCTCTGGATGTGTTGAAGTTCATCGCTCGCACATTTATCGCCGGAACCGTGAAGATCTTCGGAAGTTCTCCCCTACCTGCAGCCATGTAAAGCTCGTGAATGGAGGTCAGGCTAATGCCGAGCTCCTGGCCGATCTCCCAGATCAGCCAGCGGGCGACATCTCGGACCAGGTCTTCACCAAAAACGGCACTGTAAATGAGATCATCAATCTTCTCTTGAATGATTCTCTCATCTTGTATTTCAATTTCATCCCCGTCCACCGTAACTGATCCGGCAAGGCTGCCAATCAGTGCATCAACGGATTTCGCAATCATCACTATTACTCCTTAATTATTGACAAAACGACGGACCTGATTTCCATCATGGCATTCCATAAAACCAGTAACAAGCCCACTTAATGGTGATCCAGCTTCTATCAAACAGGCAATCCTTTCCCGGATATATTGCTGGGCTAAACAGTCAAATATCGATGCCGAATTTCGGCATCGATACTCGAGCGAATGGTATTATAGACGCTTGGAATTAAAAGCCAATCGAAGAACTTGCTTTTTCCTCGCATCGAAGATCACGGTTCTCGCTCCGATTATTTCTCTAGCAAGAGGTATGGTGATTTGCTAGAGATAAAGGCACAGAGGACTAATAACCGGTGCTTCGATCTACTACATTCAGGAGCGGCTGATTGGCCACATACCGGCGCAAGTTTTCTTCGAATATGTCGGCTGCCCGGAGGTCATAATTCGGTGTAAAACCGCTGATGTGGGGTGTTAGAATGACGTTTTCCATGAACCAAAGTGGACTTTCCGGGGGCAGCGGTTCAGAGTCGAATACATCCAATCCGGCGCCGGCGATCCAGCCCTTTTTCAAGGCTAGGATCAGGTCTCCTTCCTTGATCACGGATCCTCTTCCGACGTTTACGAGGAAGCTTTCGGGTTTCATTTTCCGCAACAGCACTTCATCCACAAGATGACGCGTCCCGGGGCTCTCGGGCAAGGTAATGACGACATAGTCGCACTCGCTTACCATCATGGCCGTGGCTTCACCTGGATATATGCGATCGACCACGGATCCTTCAGGATCGCCCGTTCCTGGGACGATATAACCTTCATCTTCAATGCGACGGGCATCGCGCTTGGTAGCCAATACAGTCATTCCGAATCCTTTGGCTAGACGGGCCACTTCCCGCCCTATACTCCCATAGCCAAGTATTCCAAGGGTTCTGCCGCGTAATTCATCGGGTAAGAATTTCAGCCAGCGATCTTTTGGCCAAGTTGCATTTTGCTGGTAATGAAACCATCGAGGTATGCGATTCGCCCATGCAAGTATTTGGGCCATCACGTACTGGCCAATATTCGGGGCATGTAATCCGCTTGTATTCGTGATTGTGATATCGCTTTCCCATATCGCCTCTTCTGACAAGTGTTCGACGCCTGCCCAGTGGGTTTGTAGCCAGCGCAGTTTTGGCGCTTGCTCTGGTGTTGGAATAGCGCTAACTGCGAATAGTATTTCAGCTTCAGTTTTGCGATTTTCGGGCCAGCGTTCCGCCGGTTGTTCATCTTGCTCGATGACCAACTCAGAAGATACGGCCCGAAACCTATCCATTAGTGTCATGGAAAACGGTGCATAAACTAGAACCTGGATCATAAAGTTCGCTCCTCTCGGGGTTGGCAATAACAGCCTATTTTCGGGCACAAGTCAGAAGCATCACCTGCCTGACTCGACGATACCAAGGCTGCTTTGGGTAGTCACGTCCAGTTTAACACAAAACAGATCCCGCAGCAGAGGAATTATACATCGCTCAATATAAGGGAGATGGGCGCTGCCATGTGCCTGGCAATTTTGTTTTCAATATGTGCTCTTCAGTTTACCGATGGCAGCTCTAGACCTCCCGCGCTAGAGGACAGGCCCATACGCTGTCCAATAGCAGAGCGGGCTAGTCTATAGTTCAGAATTCGCGACCGAAATGGACTGAAACACGTACAGCACTATACTTAAGGTGAAAACGACATCTTTTGTACGTTCTCGGTTATTAGAGAAATTGACCCGTGACAAGGACCATCCGTGGATTGGGATGGGAGGTTGACTATGAAAGGAAGCACGATTCTTGCAGGTCTGATATTGATCGGGGTGGGCGTCATTCTATTACTGCTGCCCCTATTTCCCAATGTCTCGGATCTACTTAACATAAATCAACATTGGCCGCTGATAATCGTTTTTATCGGCGGGCTGTTTCTTCTTGGCGCCTTTGTCGGTTCACCTGGCTTGGCCGTCCCAGGCAGTTTATTAGGCGGTATCGGTCTGATGCTTTACTACCAAAATGTTAACAGCGCCTGGGATAGCTGGGCATACTCCTGGACCCTAATCCTGGTATTCATCGGTATTGGCATTATCATATCGCGCGCTATCCAAGGAAACTTTTCCGCAGGGCTTCGCGAGGGCGGCAGGCTCATCGTGATTGGTCTTATTCTATTCGCAATTTTCGGTTCGTTCTTGGGGCTAGGACTGGGTATCAGCTTTGTCCTTGCCATCGTGCTGATCGGTATTGGTATCTCGATGGTTGCCAGAGTATTCCTCAAAGGTAAAGGTACGGCTGCACCTTAACTTGCTTCTACCTGCTTGGGTCCGTGATCGTTCCACATCCGTACGGACTCGCCCACCTGATTATTAACTATCCCCCGCCGTTTGACAGCAGACCAAGAATAATTCCACCCTTGTCGGCGTGAAAGTTGGCTCCACTCCAAGCGACCGGATCCGGAAACCGCGTCTTCTTGAGACGACGGTTTAAGACGACGTCTTCCTAAGACGACGTCATCCTAAGACGACGTCACTTGGTCTTCCCCAGGCGACGCCCCTTCGGCGCGCAACTACGCTTTTGTGAAATTGATGGCGCTGAGACCTCTTTCATCTATCTGAATCTCCTTCCAGAGCAAGATCATTTCAGATATGTGTATTGGTCAATACATCCATCTGTAGTATCCTTATTAGTCGTGGAGTGTTCGTTTTGTACGCCGAGCCAAGCAAGGTTCACGTAGGAGCCGCCACCGCGATATATCTTAACATAATGTTACGTCTTACTGGTCTTTTCAACCTGTTACCAAGGAGATAATCGATGACTCAGGATGATATGAAAGAAAACAAGGAATCAGCATACGAATTAGAGGAGATGGCCACGGAAGCGGCTATCGAGGGCGTTGAACACCTTATCGAGGGTTCGGATACGCTAGATACGGCTCTTGATTTGGGAATGGCTAGCCGGGAAGTCCTGGGAGAAGGCGCAGTCGACGTAACTCATGGCCTGGATGAAATGGCCGTTGGTGAAGGGTTGTCATATTTGAGTGAAGTTGTCGCCGAAGCAGGTATTCGAGACGTGGTCGAAGGTGCAGAACTTCTGGCCTATTCGGATGATGTCGCCATTCAAAGCGCGGTTGTCGGCGCTCTGGCAGAAGACGATCTGGAGCAAGCCATGGAGTTGGCCTCGATCGCAGGTCAGCTCTGGGCCGTAAGTGATGTCGTCGACGCTCTTGATATGCCGGTGCTAGCTGCATTTCTGGAGTCGAGAAGCGAAACACTGCGTGAAATCGCGGTTGATAGCATCTTCCGGTTCGGTGCGACCCGGGCGATATCCGACGTGATGGCTGAAACAGGAATGGATATGGGTATATTAGGTGAAGTAGAAATCACCGAAGGCGCTATTCGCATGATGACAGCGGAAGAGTTGGCCATCGATGGTGAAGAGATGGAAATGGAAGGCGCAGATATTATGGCCGAAGGCCTGGTTGAATTAGCTGCTGCCAAGGGAATGCGAGATGCGGCCGAAACGTTGGCAGCCGATGGAATCGCCGAAGTCGCGAAAGGATCGGCCGAATTCGCAACCGCAGAAACCATCGCCGAAATCGCGGAAGCCATGATGGATGATTCCGAAGAAGACCAGAAGACAGAATTCTAGATTTTTCGTGCTGACCGTCGTTTCCGCCTAGACCGAGGTTGGTTACAACTCAGAGCATTGCAGGCGAGAGTCTGCCTGATAGCCTACAGTTCGAGATCTCGTTCTCTATAATGGAGCGAGATCTCTTTTTTGTCGCCATATTCGCAACTTTCATGCTCGATTCGCGTAATGTTGTGTGACGATGATATGGATAACTGGAGGAAAGTAAAATGAGTGACAAGAAGCTGATTCGTTCTCAGAGTGAAAGGATGTTGTTCGGTGTTGCCGGTGGATTCGCAGAGTATCTCAAGATCGATCCCGTTATAGTGCGACTATTCTTTGTATTGTTCGCCCTTAGCACAGGTTGGGGATTTATCGCCTATATTGCTTTGGCGCTCATCATGCCCGAAGAGAAACCAGTGGCAAAAGCCAACAACTTTGATCCTGAGGAAATCATCATTAAAGATGTTTCTTAACTCTGGTTGATCTCCTGACCAACCGGTTTAGACCGGACGAGATTAAACCTGGTATAAACCAGAGAGAAGATGAAGACGGCTGCTAGTCGAACTGGCAGCCGTTTTCTCTTGGGTGTTTGTTTTCGTCAGCTACCCGGCCCGGTGTATAATCCTGGCATGGCATCGCTGTTCCAGAAGCTAAAACTCCTCGTTCGAGCCACGCTCCACGATCTCGCCGATCAGGCCATTCAAAAGAGCGACCTCGCCGTCTACGACGACTACATTCGACAGGCTGATAGAGAGCTGGACCGATTCATTCGGACCATCGCTCCGATGATTGCCCAGGTGAAGACGACTAAACGCCGGCGAGAGGCGCTGGCAAACAAGGCTGCCGAGCTTGATTACATGGTAGACGAGTTCCTGCGCCAGGGAAAACAGACCGAGGCCATGGTTTCTCAGAAACAGCTAACTTCGACCATGGAGCTGATCAAGACTTATGATGCCTCACTAGAACGGCAGGTGGAAGCAGCCGAACGTCTCAATGATGTCCGGATCAAACTTGAGGGACGACTGGCGATCGCTAAGCAGGAGCGGGAGGAGCTTGCCTTCCTTCTACAGCTGGCTAAAGCGAAGGAAGTATCGACCAAGGCTATGAATTCCCTCGACTCCTTGATGGGATACGGTGATTCAGAGGTGTCGCGGGCGGCTGAAAATATCCGGAAGAGATTGGACCACGCGGATGCCGCCTGGGAAGTTGAAGCCACTGGGTTGGATAATCAACTGGATGATGCGATGCATAGCATGGAAGTGGAAGCCGAACTGGCTGCCCGCATGGAGCGTCTGGGAATATAGCGTTGGCTAAGGGCTTCGCCCTTAACGATAGAATATGAACGTCGCACTCGTGCACGATTGGTTAAACCAGAAAGGGGGCGCCGAAGATGTGCTCGAGACCCTGGTTTCTCAATTTCCGGAATCCCCGGTTTATACCTCACTTTACGAGCCCAAAGCTATGCCGGAATCCTGGCAGGAATGGGATATCAGAACCTCGTTTATCGATCGATTGCCGATGGCCAGAAGACGGCAGCAGCTTTACCTGCCGTTATACCCCGTGGCTTTTGAGCAGTTCGACTTCAACCATTTCGATTTGGTCATCAGCAATAAGAGTGGTTTCTGTCACGGCATCTTGACCGAACCGTCGACAATGCACATTTGCTACTGCCTCACCCCAACACGCTATGTGTGGCGCTACCAACAGTATGCTGAGCGCGAGCGCATCAGCCGGCTGGCGCGCATGATCTTGCCTCCGATCCTGGTCTATCTTCGGGCCTGGGACAGGGCGGCGGCCGAGCGCGTCGACCATTTCATAGCCATATCAGATGCCGTGCGTCGACGAATCGCCAAGGTCTACCGGAGAGAATCGACTATCATCTATCCTCCTGTGGATACAAGCCGCTTTGAACCGTCCGCGACAGTGGATGATTATTACTTGATTGTAGGCCGGCTCGTCCCTTACCGGCGAGTCGACGTGCTGATCGAAGCCTTCAACCAAATGGGTAAACCACTGCTAATCGCGGGCTCTGGTCGCGACCGCCAGAGATTGGAGGAGTTAGCAGGTCCTACAATTACCTTTTTAGGTTATGTTCCTGACGGCGATTTACCGGACCTTTTCGCTCGCTGCCGGGCCTTCCTCTTCCCCGGCGAAGAGGATTTTGGCATCGCGCCTATCCAGGCCATGGCCGCAGGCCGGCCTGTCATAGCCTACGCTGCCGGTGGCGCGGTGGAAACGGTGATTCCCGGATGCGGCGTGCTCTTTGCCGAACAAAGTGTTGCTGCTATCATCGAGGCTGTGGAAAACTTTGACACGAATAATGTCGATACAGCGGCAATCCGGTCGCACGCGATGAAATTCGATACGACCACCTTTAACGATCAGCTAAGCAATTTTGTGGAACAAAAGATTGAACAGGCGAAACAGAAATAATGGAGCTTAGGAAGTTTTGGCAGGTCATAAAACGGCGATGGTTGCTGATCCTCCTTCCGGCAGCTATTGTTCTAGCCCTCCTGGTTATCACCTACTCCCCACCCGGGCAGCTGTACAATGCAGGCATGCGATTCATCGCCAGTCAGGAACCCTCTGTAGGAGCCGGCGAATCCGATGAAGAGCGCCTGGCCAATTGGAAATCATCTGAGTATGCCGTCAACACCCTGGCCGATTGGGTGAGAAGCGGGCAGTTCGCCGCCCTCGTCAGCCAGCAGCTTGAAGCCGAAGGTTTGTCGATACCACCTGGAGATATACAAGGTGGCGTCGCCTCTGACAGCACCCGGAGCATGATGACCCTCTCGATCAATTACCATGATGGACCAGTGCTCGAGAAAATCATGAACGCGGCGGCGGTCACGCTAATCGAGGAGAATCATCAAGGTTTACCCCAGTTGGGTGGCGAATCCGCTGACCTCGTTCAACTCGACCGGCCAATCGTCAATGCCATCCCTCCTGGATTATCCAAACAGCTAGATTTACCATTCAGGCTTGCATTGGCCCTCGCGGCAGGCTTTGGTCTGGCTTTTCTCGTCGAGTACCTAGATCCGACTGTGCGGGATCGCGAGGACTTAAAATCGATTGGCCTACCGGTTGTGGGCGAGATTCCCAAAAAGTGAAGCTTTCTCGACCGCCATGGCCAGTTCGATGTCTTATTAGTTGACATAATTACTATATTGATTATTATTTGGACATGACCATCTGCAGCATCTGTTACCGAGGAATCTTGTGGAAATAGGCGATTATCTTCGAGTTCTACGCCAGCGAGGTTGGATCATCATCGTCGTGGCAGTTTTGGCCGCCGTGGCGGCCTATGGCTTCAGTAAGATGCAGACGCCTGTTTATGAGTCGAGCCTTCGCATGCTGGTCCAGCCAGCGCGGACGGACTTCGGCCAATCCCAGGCGGCGAAACTTCTACTGAGGGGTTATGTGCAGTGGATCCGCAGCAGCTATCGAGCCGCCAGCGTGATCGATGAACTGCAGCTAGATATGGAGCCGAACGAACTCCTTGCCGACACGAACGTGGCATCGGACGATTCCAGTTTTGTCATCCAGATTGACGTGGAGAACACAGATCCTAACCTGGCCAACCAGATCTCCCAGAGCTGGGGAAATCTATTCATTCAGTGGCGCATTGACGATAATGCAACCCAACGCAAAGAGGATCGAGTCGATGTTGAGTTTATCGACGATCCCATTGCTGGATTGGACCGTCCCAAGACGAAAATCAACGCCCTAGCCGGTCTTATCTTCGGGGCTATGGTCGGGGTCATCATCATCTTCGCCCTTGAATGGATAGAATCAGGCGTCGTCCGAAGGAGCGAGGATATTGAGCGCTATCTCGATATACCGGTGATTGGAAAGATACCCAGTGAATAAGAGTTAGCTGATCGAGTCTCATCTAGTCGATGATGCATCATTCCAACGACAGCCAATAGTCATACATAGATCAATCGAGTCAACCATGGATTTAATAACGATAGCTGATCCCCGTTCACCAGTAAGTGAAGCCTACCGGACCCTCCGGACCAATCTACAGTTTTCCAGTCTGGATGATCCAACTCGGACCCTGGTGGTTACCTCACCCGCCCCTGACGAGGGGAAGAGCACGACCGTGGCTAACTTAGCGGTCACGCTGGCCCAAGGAGGCAAGAGGACTGTCCTAGTCGACTGCGATCTGCGGCGACCTGTACTGCATACATTGTTCAACCTGCCAGCTGAACCTGGTCTGACCAACCTGATGTTGGAAGAAGATGGTCAGCCGTTTCTCCAGGAGACCGGCGTAGACAATTTGCTTTTGCTCGCCAGTGGTCCAAAACCACCGAATCCGGCCGACATGCTGGGTGCCCAAAAATTGGACAAAATCATTGAATCCTTGGCGAGTGAGGCCGACATTGTCCTGTTCGACGCGCCGCCAGTCATTGCCGTTACAGATGCCGCAGTCTTGGGAGCTAAGGTGGATGGGGTGCTGCTGGTCATCAGCGCCGGAAAAACCAAGCGCGACCACGCTCAGCGGGCCAAGGAACTGCTTGAGAAAGCCAATGTCAGGATTATTGGGGTTGCGCTCACCAACGCGCCGAAGGACAGCGGCGTCGGAGATTATTACAGCTAGGGTCTAAACTTGGGGAGTTGGGTTAGGTTCTTTTGTATGGGGCTGCCTAGTGCCGCTATCATCTGGCACGAATAAGCCGCATGTTGCCAGATATTTAGTTCCGTCGGCCTCATCATTTTGGCTCTTTACAAAGCCTGTCCGAGCGAAGCAAGGGCGACTGTCTTGCCGTTGACCAGAAATCCTATGAGAAATACTGTTCGTTGATGGACTGATTGAGGGCAAGCCATTGGACGTTATGTCAACTAGCTATCGAAAGATGTCATCAGCTGACTTGGACGAGGCCATCGAGTTGTGGAAGAACTCACAAGGAATCGGACTAAGCGCGGCCGACTCGGTCGAACATCTGGAGCAATTTTTGCGGAGAAATCCGGGATTCAGCTATGTGGCGATCGAAGACTCCTGCTTGGTTGGCGCTGTCTTATGTGGGCACGACGGTAGGCGGGGCTATTTGCATCACCTGGCCGTTGCGGAATCCCACCAGCGCGGCGGAATCGGTCGCCAGCTGGTTGAAATCTGTATGAAGGCACTACGTACAAACGGCATCATGAAGTGCCATTTGTTCATTTTCACTGACAACCAAGCGGGCTTGGAATTCTGGCGGAGAATTGGCTGGACACATCGGGATGATCTGGCTATGATGTCGGCTTGGACTTCGCCTGAAGGTCAGAAGCCCGACAGTAGCAGTTAGTAGAAGCAAAGGACTTAGCTGTCGCATATGGATGCTGGGAAACGTGTCGCCGACATCATAACATGGGCGCGAGCTCTGTTGGCCCTCGTGCTGCCTTTGCTAGGCATTGTCCAGGGGGCCAAGAGCCTTCAAATGGTCATAATTCTCTTGATTGCCAACTGGACGGCCGACAGCGTTGATGGCGTGCTAGCCAGGCGGAGCAAAACCCAGTACAAGACCTGGATCGGCGACCACGATCTAGAGATCGATATGTTGATCTCTATCGGCACCCTCGCTTATTTGGCGATCACAGGTTTCCTTATTTGGCAGATCGCCGCGATCTACATGTTAGTGTGGCTGGTTGTATTTTGGCGATTTGGCATTCCCCACGTCTTGGGCGTGCTATTTCAAGCCCCCATCTACCTTTTCTTCATAGTCATTTCAATCATAGAAATCCCCCAAACTGCCCTCTGGCTCATATTATGGGTCATAGCCGCGATAATCGTCACCTGGCCCAAATTTCCAAAGGTTATTATTCCCGAATTCTTTGGCGATGTCAGAGATTTGTTCATCAAGGACAAGCAGGAAACAGACTAAACCCCATCCATTCTTGGTATGAATCTTGTTGATAGGGGGAAAGCTTAAAGGCCCTCGCACCCAGGCGACCATTTATAGCCATCGTGATCGATGAGGGCATCCGCTTCAACAGGTCCCCAGCTTCCCGGTTCATAAGTTGAAAGCGGCGGTGCGGAATCAAGCTCCCAGCCCAGATGAACCTTATCGATTAGTTCCCAAGCTAATTCAATCGCATCTCCCCTAGTGAAGAGAGAAGCATCTCCCTTCAGGACATCGAGGATGAGCCGCTCGTAGGCTTCCGGGATTTGAGTTTTTTCAAATGAATCCGCGTATTGAAAGCTCATATCCACAGTTCGCATCTCGGCTGGCGTATCGGGGACCTTCGCTTGGAAACTGAAATGAATCCCTTCATGCGGTTGGACGCAGATCGATAGCTCGTTGGCGGCGATGTTAGCCCCTGGCGGTAGAGGGAACATGACATGTGGCGGTCGTTTGAAGAAGATCCCTATGGTTGTTTGCTTGCTGGCAAGGGCCTTTCCTGACCGCAGATAAAAGGGAACTCCCTGCCAGCGCCAATTGTCAATATAGAGACGCAGAGCCGCAAAAGTCGCCGTCTGGGAGTCAGAACTGACTCCCTTTGCCTTCAGATAGTCTCGGTATTGACCTCGAACCGTATGCCTGGCTACCTGGTGGGGTTCGATAGGCCGGATCGAGGAGAATAACTTCACTTTCTCGTTTCGAAGAGCGTTAGCCGCAAATGATGCCGGGGGTTCCATGGCAACCAAAGACAGCAGCTGGAGTACATGATTCTGGACCATGTCTCTCATGACACCAACTCCGTCGTAATAACCCGCCCGGTGTTCGACATCGACGGTTTCCGCAGCCGTTATCTGTACATGGTCGATAAAATTTCTATTCCACACCGGCTCGAACAAGGAATTGGCGAATCGGAATACCAGGATATTTTGTACGGTTTCTTTCCCAAGGTAATGGTCGATGCGGTAGATCTGGGATTCTACCAGTGATTCATAAACCGAGATATTGAGCTGCCGCGCGGTTGGCAGGTCATGGCCGAAGGGTTTCTCAATCACCACCCGCCGATAACCACTGCTTTCATCTACCATTCCAGTCGAACCCAGGTTGTGAATAGCCGTTTCATAAAGCCTGGGGGCAATAGCCAGATAGTAGATCCGGTTGGCAGGACCGTCCACCCCATCCTCATAGTCGGATATGCTCTGATCGAGGGCTGCGAAATCACCCACGGTACCCAAATCGCCAGCCTGGTAAAACAACCTGGAAGCAAAGGCATCCCATTCCGAGGCATCGAATTTTGATGGTGCGAACTCCCTGATTCCTTCCGACATGCGCTGGCGAAAGGCTTCATCGCTCATTCCTGTCCGGGACACGCCGATGATTCGCCAGTTCTGAGGCAGCCGCTCCTTGCAAAAGAGGCTGAAAAGGGAAGGGATCAGCTTCCTGCGCGTCAGGTCACCACTTGCCCCGAAAATAACAATAGTGCTTGTTCCACTCATAATCGTAACGCTCCAATCAAGTCATTCGCTCCAGGAATCTAACTTTATGTCTAGTAAGTTGCACAGCTTTCTATCTGATCCTTCTGGCGTCTCGCTTACCGGCTAATCACCTATTAACTGTTGAGTATTCACTCATGCAAGACTATGCTAGCGAACTTATGTCAACCTAAGTACGCGCAATCGGATAAAATCCCATGTACTTTGAAATGGTCCATGATTGCCTTCAAACACCGAGCGTACAATATACCCTAACCTTTCCAGGCAAGTAAGTAATAATCAGAACATGGTGATTTCAGAGGTGAGGACCTTCAGGAGTTCAGACGAAAGCCGTTATAATAGAGGCCATCATGGATAGTAGACCACTGAACAGACAGCGACCTCCCTCAAATATCGTGCTCACGGGTTTCATGGGTACGGGAAAATCTGTCGCCGGGCACATTGTCGCTCGTGAAACAGGGCGCGAGTTCGTGGATACTGACAAGCTAATTGTAGCCCTTGCCGACAAGCCGATTGCCGACATCTTCTTCGACAATGGTGAAGCGACTTTCCGCCGCTATGAGCGAACGATCACCCGGGAATTGGCGGGTCGCCGAAACCTGGTCATCGCCACCGGTGGTCGACTGATGCTGGATCCATTGAACGCATTGCTATTGAGCCAGCACGGACTTGTGTTCTGTCTAACGGCCAACGCGGCGGATATTTTAAGCCGGACAGAGGCAGATTTATCCAGCCGTCCACTTATCGATGGCGACGATCCTGCAGAACGCATCGCCACCCTGCTTAGAGAGCGCCAGGCTGGTTACAGCCAGTACATCCAGGTAAATACCAGCGGAAAATCCGTTCAAGAGGTCGCCAGTAGAATGATCGAGCTTTCTAATCAACTCACAGATGCAGACAGCTGGCGAGCGCGTTTGACCAGCCACATCCCCGTGCGACACCCGACAGGAACGTACGATGTTCTCGTTGGCAGAGGTCTCTTGTCATCGCTGCCCGATGTGGCGAATGTCAAAGGTCCCACCGCGGTGGTGACGGACAGCAATGTAGCCCAACATTATGTAAATAGTTTGGGTAGCTTGAACAGGTTTGCTACGATAATCACTCCTGCGGGCGAGAAGAACAAGAACTTGGATACGATTAGAGGGATCTACGATCAGCTGCTCCAATCTGGGATCGATCGTCAGGGAACTATAGTGACTCTGGGTGGAGGTGTTGTTGGCGATATGGGGGGCTTTGCAGCCGCGACTTATATGCGGGGAATCGATCTCGTTCATTGCCCCACCTCCCTATTGGCCATGGTTGACGCCAGTGTTGGAGGAAAAACTGGCGTGGATCTACCACAAGGTAAAAACCTGGTTGGTTCGTTCAAGCAGCCTAAGGCCGTTATCGCCGATCTTGATACGTTGCGGACACTTCCCGGAAGAGAACTGATCGCCGGGATGGCTGAAGTTGTCAAAGGCTCCATCATTTCAAGTCCCGATCTCCTGGACACTCTTGAAGATATTGGCCAATCCATAGCCAGAGCGGCGCTGGATAACGACGGCCTACTTCCTTTTGCCGAGCTGCAGACCATCATTGTAGAAGCGGTACTGATCAAGCGAGAGATTGTGGAGTTGGATCCTTTCGAGCAGGATCAGAGAAGGCTGCTCAACCTGGGGCACACATTCGCCCATGCCATCGAAAAAGCTAGCAACTATTCAGTACGTCATGGGGAAGCCGTCTCAATTGGTTTGCACGCATCAGCGGTGCTCTCCGCCAAGCTGGGCTATTGCGCCCCCGAGATCCCAGGGCGATTGAAGGGAATTCTCGTTCAGCTTGAATTACCCGTGCATATTCCAGGCCAACTTCCTACTCGCCAGTTGCTTGAGGCCATGACCACAGACAAGAAAGTTGAGTCGGGCGAACTAAGGTTTGTGCTCATCCGAGACATCGGCAGCGTTTTTGTTGAGAATCACGTCCCCGAGAGTGCGGTGGTTGAAGTCCTAGATGGGTTGCGGGTTACGGATCAATGAAAGCCGGGGCATATTGGTACTGCTTCTTTACAGGATCCCGGGGCACGACAGGTGCCTCTGAGTTTCTTCCAAATCTCAGAAGGAGATAGCAAGACATGGCCAAGATAATGGTGCTTCACGGGCCGAACTTAAATCTGCTCGGAAAAAGGGAACCAGAGGTTTACGGTCGGGAAACGTTGGCCGACATCAATGGCAAGATAATCTCGTTTGCCGAAGAGAGGAGCAGCTCGGTCGAGACTTTCCAGTCAAACCATGAGGGCCAGCTGATCGACTGGATTCACGAGGCGATGTCCTGGGCTGATGGAATCCTGATTAACCCTGGAGCCTTTACCCATTACAGCTATGCGCTGCGAGATGCCATCACCGCTTCGGGCTTACCTTGCATCGAGGTCCATATCTCAAATGTTCAGAGTCGAGAGGCGTTCCGCCGGAAATCCGTATTGGCTGCTGCTTGCATTGGCTCCATTTCTGGTTTTGGCTGGAAAAGCTATATCTTGGGTTTACGTGCGCTGCTCGATTATCTTGAAGACAACGATCCAGCTTAAAACCTCCAGTCGAGACGATCTTCGATAAGTCGAAATCCCCAACAGGAATCGATTGTCAACTGGATTCAGGGAAGTTCTATCGCTTCCGTTTGAACCAAGCTAGACCTCTCTCACGACAAAGGCTCTCAATCGCTACCAACCGCTAGCCTGGAAGGCAGATTCTAGCAGCCCCGAGCGTTCGTCTGTCGTCATAGCCCGTGGACAGCAGTAGTTCTCGATCAGCGAGGTAAACAACTCGACTCCGATGAGCTCCCCGTCGTAGATGATATAGGTGTCGATGAAACTCTGACGAGTCCCCAACATATCCATCTGATCGAAGAATAGATTGCCTAATCCAAAGTGGATGAAGGCTCCGTCATAGAAGTCAAAGCCTTGGGCGTGATGTCCTTGGCTGCCGCTAACCGCGTTCGCCCCTGCAACGACCACTTCCCTGAAATCGGCTATCTGCTGGATCGTCGGCGCATATTGGTAGAACTCGGGATATTGTAAGGTGGCGATGACCACGTAACCTGCATCTCGAAGATCCTGGATTTGATTGTAGAACGCCTCATAGTCGCATGGGCTTGATCCAGCACGGAAGTCTGTGGCCCATGCTCCAGGAGGACCGACGGGATTACAGCCAACGAAGGCTATCATATTACCGTTGTGTTCAAACAGAGCGGGTTGGTTAGCTTCATTCAGGTTCCTGCCGCCGCCGAAGGTCTTCATGCCAGCTTCTTCGTAGAGGTCGACCGAGCGAGAGGTGTTCTCAGGCCCCCAATCGTTTACATGATTCCCTGTTAGCTCGACGACGTCGGCGCCGATCGATATTAGCAGCTCCAGGTACTCATCTTTGGCGCAGAAGATTGGGTCACCGATTGGATCGGGATATGGGCACTCGGCCGAGAAGGAGACCTCGTGACTGATGTGAGCGATATCTGCCTCACGCAAGACGGGACCGACCACTTCGCCAGGGGTCGTGATGCCTCTGATCTCCATCTGGTAGGCCGTAGCCCGGCCTAAAGCGGTCACCCCACTCATAGCGACGCGGGTAATCCGCGCAGGATCATGGTTTGTATCGCGATCTCCCCAAAGCCTCATAAAAGCTGAGACAGCGTTCTCATCACCAGCAATGCCTATGGGGATAGTAAGGGGATAGGAATCCAGGTCAAAAAGTCTGTCAAACGGCGATTGACCATCTACTTTTAGAACTTTCAAACTGGGGACGAGCTCATCGAAGGGAACCAAGGTCCACGACGGGCGGTTTGCCCATAGAGAATCCATGAGGTACTCGTCTTCGACGATCAGAACCGATGGAGAGGGCTCGCCTGAAGGCGCGCCCCAGATGGAGGAGAATGTTTCAGCCGTCGTACTAGCCAGGATGAGCTTTCCCACGGGCGAGGATCCTGTTTGCCAGCCCATCACGACCTCTTCAATTGTCGTTCGGTCGGTCACAGTGGCAAATGGCGCGGCAACGGCATATACCCACTCTGCCAATGGAAATCCTTCACCAGCCTGAATAGCGATTGAACGCGAGCTCTCTTCTTGAACGGCATTCCAGGCATACTGGTCGCCGTGTTCCTGAGTAATAACCAATGCCTTGTAAACCAGTGAAGCAGGCACAGAACCTCGGACGGAGATGCCTACTGGCGGCTTAGTGGTTGGCGTTGGTTGTGTAGTTGGCGAGAGCACGGTTGGGAAAAGAGTCGGCAGAATCCGATCTGGGGGCGGGACTGTCTGTGTCGAGGAAGGCATATCGGCCGTCGCGATCACTGTTATCGATGCTGACGGAGTGCTTTCTAGGGATTGGTCGTCAGTACAGGCGACGAGAACACTGACCAACAAAACCAGAATTAAATGCGATCTGCGCCGGAGTGAATTCACTTTATGTATAGTCATATAACGTATATAGGCTTGTTTTGCGTGACCTGCATCGAGCCCTTTTTCACTTGATCTTTATGGCGGTGGAGCCGTAGTCGTTAATGATAATGGTTAAAACGAGTTAGAATCAGTTTACAAGATAACATAATGTTAACCAAAATGTAATCCAATGTGGATTGATTTACCAGAAAGCACAGATGATGCACAATAGCTTCTATGAAAACATCTTCGGCTCATCGGGAACAAACAGCGATGACTGAGATTAACCTGCGAAATCCCAAGCTCTTCATCAATCGAGAGCTGAGTGCGATTGAATTCAACCGGCGGGTCTTAAATGAAGCCTTCGATGACCGCCATCCGCTGTTGGAACGCGTCAAGTTTATGGCCATCTTCAGTGGGAATATGGACGAGTTCTTCATGGTCCGCGTTTCAGGTTTGAAGCAGCAGGTGCTGCTGGGCGTTACGAACCGTCCTCCGGATGGTTTAGCGCCAAGGGAACAGTTGGTTGGCATCCACAAAGCGGTGACCGCAATGCACGCCCAGACGATGGACTACTGGTCCGGTCATATCAGGGAGGAATTGGAAGTCGCCGGTATTCACATCTTGAATTACGATGACCTTAAGAAGCGGCAACAGCTGAAGGTCAAAGATTACTTCGAACGAGAGATCTTCCCGGTGCTCACGCCATTGCTTTTTGATCCTGGGCATCCATTTCCTCACATCTCTAATTTGAGTATCAACCTGGCTGTTGTGGTCACTGATCCTGCCTCCGGTGACAGCCATTTTGCCAGGGTCAAGGTTCCGGCGGCATTTCCGAGATTGATCCCCCTCAACCCTCTAGATCCGGAAGAACTGCTGCCACCTAAGGTCCAGAAGTTTGTCTGGGTCGAACAAGTGATCGCCGCAAACCTCGACCGGCTTTTCCCGGGAATGGAGATCGAAGAAGCTTACCCGTTCCGGATAACCAGGAACACAGATATGGAAATCCAGGAAGACGAGGCGGATGACCTGCTGCTGACGATCGAGGAAAGCCTGAGGCGGCGCCATTTCGGCTTCGTCACCCGGTTAGAGGTGGATCAAAGTATGCCGGAGAAGATATTGGAGATATTGCGCTTAAATCTCCAGGTCGGAAGCTTCGACGTATACAGGATTAGCGGTCCTCTTGACTTGAGTACCCTTTGGCAGCTGCACCAGCTTGAGCGGCCGCAGCTCAAGGATCCTGTTTTCCAACCCGTCCTTCCCCCACCCCTCCGTTCCGATGATTCGATCTTTAAAATTCTCAAACGGCAGGATGTTCTCCTTCACCATCCGTACGATAGCTTTCTGCCTGTGGTCGATTTTGTACGGACGGCTGCTGATGATCCCGACGTCCTGGCCATTAAGCAGACTCTGTATCGCGTTGGTCCAAATCCACCCATCGTAGAGGCTCTAATGCGTGCCCGGGAAAATGGGAAACAGGTTTCCGCACTCGTAGAGCTGAAGGCTCGTTTTGATGAAGAGAGCAATATCGGCTGGGCTCGAGCCCTGGAGCGGGCTGGAGTCCACGTGGTATATGGTCTCATTGGTTTAAAAACCCACTGCAAGGTAAGTCTTGTCGTCCGTCGCGAAAAAGATGGCATTCATCGCTATGTTCATCTCTCAACCGGTAATTACAACATTGTTACTGCCAGGATGTATACCGACATCGGACTAATGACCAGCGATCCCGATATCGGATCGGACGCTTCGGAGTTGTTCAACTATCTGACGGGTTTCTCGAAGCAGGATACGTACAGAAAGTTCATGGTAGCTCCAGTGAACTTCCGGCGGCAGATGCTTGAGCTTATAGAACGGGAGACAACTCATGGAGATAAAGGGAGAATCATCTTCAAGATAAACTCCCTGGTTGATGCGGAGATGATCGCGGCCCTCTACCGAGCTTCGCAAGCAGGCGTGCAGATCGACCTCAACGTTAGGGGGATTTGTTGCCTGCGACCTGGCATCGAAGGGATCAGCGACAATATTCGCGTTCTAAGCATAGTCGGTCGTTTCCTGGAGCACAGCCGGATCTACTATTTCCACAATTTGGGCAGATCCCAATTGTACGTCGGAAGCGGAGACCTCATGCCCCGCAATATCGACCGGCGAGTCGAAGTGCTCTTCCCGGTAGATAATCCCATCCTGCGAAAGGAGATATTGGAAAATATCCTAGAGGTTTATCTCAAGGACACCGAAAGGTGTCATATCCTAGATGCTGAAGGTATTTATCATCCGGCAAGAGAGATGGTGGTAGACCAGGACGACCTATTCAGCAGCCAGGAGTGGTTGTTAAACGGACGGATAACCCTTCAGCATGCCGTGGACGAGCCGATTTTGCTTAGCAGCCACTGATTTCACTTCAACACAACTTTCTCAACTTTATGTACACTTATTCTCTATAAAATCATCCCCTTGGAATAACTCCTCATCCGACTCACCAGTAAACCTATTCGTCTTCAAACCTCGTTTTTATGTAAAGTAATAGATGGAGCAAGCCCATTAGCTTTCAGGACAGAATATGAACCTATTGATGGTGATGGGGTTTGGACCAAACTGCAGTGGTCAGAGGGGTATTAGTTGGTACGTCGACAGATTCTAAACAGAGGCTCCCAATAAAACGGCTACGAACCAGACGAGAAAGTCCAGCTTCATAACCTGGCTCACGCGTTCAAGCTGACGCCCGGTTGATAAGCGGGTCACTTTTGTCACCGCGTAAAAAAGAACGGGATAGACTCCCAGGGCGACGATATATGCGTATACAGGTTTATAGACATCTAGAAGATAGGGAAGCATCATCACCCAGCCGGTCGCCGCGGCGAAAAGGAAGAAGACGATTCGTGCCGGTCTTCTACCCCAGGCAGTTGAAATGGTCCGGACTCGCTGGCGCAGATCACCTTCGTAATCGGCGAGGGTCTTCAAGACTTCCCTGCCCATGATGGCGACCGCGACTATGAAAGCTAGCAGAAGGGTTGGAACCACATTACCAGCGGCAATGCCGCCGAAGATAATGCTCAAGGCTGACATAGCAGCCACCGTCGCATTGCCCACCAGCACCGTGCTTTTTAGCTTCCAGGAGTAAACAAGCAGAATTGTTGCCGCCACTAGAGCCACGATGAACGAGGGCAGATTGATAAACGCGGCAATTACAAGCGCAAGACCCGTCAAGACCAGGGCAAATATCCAGGCTACTTGGGGCCTAACTAGACCTGACGGTAGAACTCGATGGGGTTGGTTTATCTTGTCTATCTCGACGTCGAGATAGTCATTCCAGGCGTTGCCGGCTCCCGTCATTAAAAGTGTGACCAGCGCCGCCATAGCTACCTTGTCCCAGGCTCCTGTTCGAGCAACATAGCCGCCCAGAAACACCGCCAGGGCACCAGATATTGCATTAAAGGGTCGAGCCAATCTGTAAAGGGCCCGTAGCTTGTTCACGGCGAAGGCCTCCTTATTTCGCCCCATTATAATCGTCTAGCGCAGTGCAAGCAAAGGCTGATTAGCAGCAATCGCGAATGTCGACAATCCGCTCGACCAAGGGAGTTACCACCTCTAATACGTCATTCCGGTCGATGTCCGACACCTTAAAAACGATTTCACGATGAGCCAGATCTTGACCCGAAAATGTGCCGAAGGAGATGAAGTTTCCCCCGGCATCGGTGATGGCATTGGATATACTCGCTAGAACGCCTGGTTCATCAATTACAATTGCTGTGACCCGAACACCGAGTTCGCGGGCGCCCATAAGCTCGAGGAAACACTTAAAAAGGTCGGTTTCCGTAATTAACCCAACTACCGCCTTACCACGCACCACCGGCAATCCACCGAGTTTGTTATCGACCATGATCATGGCCGCTTCCTCAATAGGTGTGTCCTCTTCCAAGGTAAACACGTCCTTCGTCATCACATCGCTGACAGGGACACGGCTAAGCAGGTAACTTATCTCCCAAACGCTTAGCGACGTTGCATCAGATGGCGAGGCATCCAGCAAATCTTTCTCTGAAACAATACCAACCATTTTCCCGTTTTTCATCACTGGAGTCCTGCGAATCTGCTCTCTCCTCATGAGGCTTAGAGCCTCCATGATGGGCAGATCAGGGGCCACGGAAATGACCGGTGTTGACATTCTCTCTTTAACTAACATTGGCAACTCCCTATTTGAATGAAATCTACAACAACATTATGTCGACTAATCATTAGGATCGCTCTTCCTGAATTGTGCTCGTTCAATCATCTATAATCTATCCCCGAATCAAAGGTCTTTCGGTTGATGCTGACAAGATGGCATCGGCAATTTTGCAGGTTGTCCTGAGTTATTGCCACCAATTTACGGGTTTTCCCCTTTTCTGGTACAGGCCTAATTTCAGGGAGTAACGACGTACGCTCGCCCATTTTCGACTTTTGGAACTGAATTTTCGTCTGGAAGTCGCTCACAATCACCATCTTCCTTCTCAAGAACAAGTGTACCGATAGTTTAGCCGATATCGACGGTTCTTGTCCATCGCTGTCGCTGACGCTGGATGGATTCAAGTATTTGATATAAAGACGGTAAAATAGAATAGTGATAGTCTGAACTGCTCAGTTTCAATATCAAGAAAATAGAAACATTTCCTTATTCAGTCGGTACTTTATGTAAAAGTAATGATGATCGTAAGCCAGCAAAACCCGAAGATCAAAACTGTCCGCCGGCTGCAGAGCAGCGGACGTTTTAGAAGGCAGGAGCAAGCATTCGTTGCCGAGGGTACTCGCTGGCTGAGCGAGACAGTTCGATCCGAGTGCGAACAGCGATTAGTACTCTATACTGAGGAATGGGGCGCCTCGCGTGATCATCGCCAATTGCTCGACAAATTATCCTGCGAAAAGTCGGAAGTAAGCTTTGAGGTTATGAAAGGCATCAGCGAGCTCGAAACGTCCGAAGGGGTTATCGCCATCGTTTCCTTCATAGAGATCTTGCCGCCTGAGAATCCGACCATGTTCCTGATAGCAGATGGCATATCGGACCCCGGAAATCTCGGCACCATGATCCGGACCGCGGCGGCAGCGGGCATTAATAGGGTGATCCTAGCTCCAGAATGCGTTGATGCCTACAATCCCAAGGTGGTCAGGGGCAGTATGGGCGCGCATCTACAAATTGCTGTTCAACGTCTCAGTTGGCCGCAGATTGAAGCAGAGACCTCCCAGATGAGTAACTGGATCGCCGCTGCTGGAAACCACGTTAGTTACCATCAGATCGATTGGACTTCGCCGTCGTCGCTCATCATCGGCAGCGAGGCAAATGGGGCTAGCATCACGGCTCAAAAGATGTTCGATGGCAGGGTATCTATTCCGATGGAACGAGAGATGGACTCGCTCAATGTGGCCGTAGCAACTGGGGTAATCTTATTCGAGAGCCTACGCCAAAGACGATATGTTGGAAGCGAGTAGTGTTGGTTGTATGGTGTCTAACCGGGTACGACCTCGATCCGGAAAAAGGAACTCTTGATTTCTTCTTCCGTCGTGCCAAAAACAAAGACACGCTGGCATTCCCGGCAAAGTCCCTCGTGATGGATTGTGGCTTCGTCAATTCGATAGCCGTAAGTTTTGAGGACCAGGCGGCGGGTTTCATGGCTCCATGTTAGGTCAAGCCATCCATCATCGCTCTTTGCCACGGCATCGGTAAAATCAGTTTGAATCAGCTTATAGCCGCTTAGAAAGAAACTACAGCGAGGACAGACGACGAACGACGCCGTCACTATCTCGGGAGTCAATCCCGTCATTTGATTCGAACGTCGCTTTCGTCGTGAGGAGCTTGTAGGTGTTGTCATACGAGAAGCGATTCTAACCAGGGGAAGAAATCTGTCAAACTGAGAGGTCTATGAAAATTCGAACGATTACCTTATTTGCCGGCTTGGACCAGTTGACCTCGAGGACGGCTGCCTTTGCCGGCGCGGCTCGAGAAGCCTTTCATGTACCGGTTCAGAGTATCAGAATTGCCACGCGCCCATTCCCGTCATGGTGGAAAACATCTCATTTTACGTCTCTGCAGGCCAAGGAGGTCGAAGAGAGAGGTAGGGAAATCGGAGCCGACTATGTTTCGCTGGGCTGTGTTCAGCTGCGACACGACGCAAGCTGGCTGGACCTTATTCCGGAGATTGTCTCCAGCAGCGACCGGTTGTTTGTTAGCGGTGAGATCGCCGATTTGGCGGGGCATGTTGACATCGGCCGCTGCCAGGCGATGGCGGAAATCATCAGGCGAGTGAGCGTCCTCCAACCCGATGGCTTTAAAAACCTCTACCTGGCTGCTCTGGCTAATTGCCCACCGGGTTCACCATTTTTCCCAGTCGCTTACCATGATGGAGGGGATGTTCACTTTGCTATCGCTGTTGAATCGGCTGACATTCTTTTGGACGCCATTAGGTCAGCCGGAAGCCTGGCAGAAGCCAGGAGCATTCTTATTCAAACCATTGAAACCGAAGCGGGCAAGCTAGCGAAAGTTGCCGAAGATCTTTCATCCAGATTTGGTATCCCTTGCAGCGGAATAGACTTTACGCCGGCACCCTTCCCCACTGCCAATTCGAGCGCCACGGCAGCTCTAGAGGCATTGGGTATACCCTGGATCGGCGCACCCGGCAGCTTATTCGCCGCCGCCTTTATCGCCGAAGCTATAGACAGGGCAGTTTATCCGAGCTGCGGATTCTCCGGTTTGATGTTGACGGTTCTAGAAGATACGGTTTTAGCCTCACGCGCGGGAGAAGGAGTTCTTTCAATAGGCGAGCTACTTAGCTATGCCGCCGTCTGTGGCATTGGACTCGACACGGTCCCCTTGCCAGGAGATATTCGCAAGGATACCCTCACCGCAATTCTGATGGACGTCGCGGCCCTGGCAGTTCGTTTGAATAAGCCGCTCACGGCCCGACTGCTGCCCCTGCCCGGCTTAAGGGCGGGCGATCCTGTACATTTTGAATTCGATTATTTCGCCGACGGCAAAGTGATGCCAATCGTGGATGAAGGTCTTGACCATCTATTGAATCAGGTGTCCCGTTTGCAGTTCAGATCCATTCGGGCGGTGCAGGGCAAGTAGAGGGTTTTTGGCTTCTGGAGTGGGTATGGAAGATATCGAAACCATTAATCTCAGCGACCTAACTGGTCGCTGGAGTGAAGCCGTAGCTGGCACATCGCTTCCGCAACCTCCGGCGTTGTATGACAGGGACGTCCAGATAACGGACATCGTCGAGCATACAGATTATGTAAAGCTTGGAAGTTGTTTTGTGGCTCGGGTCAGGACGGAATCAGATGGTCATCCATTTATCGAAAAGGCCATCGCCAAGGGCGCCAGCTTGATCATCGGACAACGAGCCAAAGAAGAGCTGGATATTCAATTGGGCAGTGTGCCCTACATACAGGTTGAGGATTCAGCCATCACCGAGGCCTGGCTGTCCGCTGCTATGTTCCGTTTTCCAAGCCAGCACTTGACCATGATCGGCGTAACGGGAACCGATGGTAAAACTACTACTACCAACATTATCTTTGAAATGCTGCAATCTGCTGGCATCCGGTCGGGCATGCTTAGCACCATAAAGGCAAGTATAGCCGATAGCGAAGAACCCCTCGCCTTGCACGTAACCACACCGGAGGCTCCGATTATCCAACGGTATCTTCGAGAGATGGTTGATGCTGGCCTAACGCATTGCGTATTGGAGGTCACATCCCATAGCCTCGCCCAACATCGAGTTGATGCCATTGATTTTGACTTGGCGGTAGTTACCAATATCACTCACGAACACCTCGATTACCACGGCGATTACGAAGGCTACTTCAACGCCAAAGCGAGTCTTTTTACAGGCCTGGACACGCCTAGATGGAAACTAAGTTCCGGAAGAAGCGAGAAAGGCGGCATTCAAAAGACGGCGCTTCTCAACCTCGACGACGGCTCTTTTGAGAGTTTGTCGCAAGTATTTGATGCCAAGCGGCTGACATACTCCATCCATCAAGACGGAGACATCGTCGCCAGGGAAATCGTCTATTCACCTGATCGAACAAGATACAACCTGCATCTGCCCGACGTCGCCGGTCGCAGTTTTCTTGTTGAGAGCACCTTGGTCGGCGAGTTCAACGTATACAATATGCTGGCTGCGGCTGGTGTGGGACACATCCTTGGTCTTTCCCCGGAGGAAATATCTCGAGGCATCGGTGCCACTGATGTTCTCAATGGCCGGATGGAGCAAATTGAAAGTGGGTTGGATTTTCTGCTCATGGTCGATTTTGCTCACACGCCTAATGGATTGGAAAAGGCGATTGGGGCCGCCAGATCTATGACCGAAGGGCGGATCATCACGGTTTTCGGCAGCGCTGGAAAAAGGGATGTGGCTAAGAGAAGAATTATGGCTGAAATCTCCACCCGCGATGCCGACTTCACCGTCCTAACTGCAGAAGATCCCAGGACAGAGTCACTAGCAGATATCTTAACCATGATGGCCGATGGATGCCGCAGCCAAGGAGGGATCGAGGGCAAGAACTTTTGGCGAGTAAGAGATAGGGGCCGGGCAATTCACTTCGCCCTCTCCCTAGCCCAACCCAATGATCTCATCCTCGTCTGCGGTAAAGGTCATGAGCAGTCAATGTGTTTCGATACGACCGAATACCCGTGGGATGATCGACACGCGGCTCTAACTGCGGTAGAGGCTTTTCTGAGCGGCAAGCCCATGATCAACTTGGGTCTGCCAACTTTCGAAGATGGCTAGACGACTGCATGCATGATAAGCTCTCGGATGCGCACAGAGAGG
Organism: Candidatus Zixiibacteriota bacterium; assembly: GCA_035686605.1. GTDB lineage: Bacteria > Chloroflexota > Anaerolineae > Promineifilales > Promineifilaceae > UBA11865. The sequence goes on along the minus strand of DASRZI010000349.1, from coordinate 529 downwards.
AATAACACTGGAGAACATTATGTCAAATGATTTGATCGATCGAACCCGGCGTAACCATGCACTTGAACACGCATCAATCAATGTCCTTAGCGAAAGGCATAAGGGATTCAGCGCTCAGGGTAATTCCGCACCAGGTGGCTTTAACCTTAATATCTTTGGTGACGTGAGCGACGAAGAGGTCTATGACGCCGTCGAAGATGCTTACCGCCGATTGCAGGCAGGTGAATCGAAACTTGGTCTTCATCCTACCTGCGGCACCGTACTTCTAACGACCGCAGCCATGACAGCGCTTACCGCCCAGGCCAGTTTTGCTCTTGAGATGAAACGTCAAAGACGTTCGACGCTGGGATTTGCTGGGGTGATCGCGGCCCTACCCATGGCTACGCTGGCGGTCATGATATCTCTGATTGCCGCAAGACCGGTGGGAATGGCTATACAAAAAACCTATACCGTTGATGCCAATTTACGAGATCTTCGAATCAAGAGCATTCGCCCGACAAACCCATCGTTTATAACCCGCCTGTTCCAG
>DASRZI010000348.1:0-14680 GCA_035686605.1 Candidatus Zixiibacteriota bacterium | reverse complement strand
TCCGAGCTCATCGAAGTGGAACTCGGCTGAAACTTCCTTGCCTCCAAAGGTGAAGGTCGCTTGTGCCCGATCATCATCGATGGAATCCCACTCGACCATTTCACTGAGATATGCCGTCGGAAACCAGATCATCTCGTTCAGGAATCGCATCATGGCTCCCTGATCTAATTCCGGACCAGCGGCATCAACCATCTTAACAAACGACAGCAGCTTGACCTGCATCCTTCCGGAGTTATCGACGTACCGGTCGACGGCCTCGAAGGAAACTAGAGGCATCATCTTGGCTCGCCCACACCAGATAAATGCCGGCGGATCAACCGTATAATACTCCTCGGCCTCGAGAGGGATCCAATTCCCAGCAGGATTCATCCTTATGAATCCTTTCTGCTTCAAACGGACACAACTGATGCGTCTTTTCCCGATAACGTTGGAGAAACGCATATACCGCTGCACAGGCGCTGGCAACATGGCGATGTCTCCCACTGTAATGACGCTTCCTCGTTTAGGATCGCCGCCAGCAGCGAAGAGTGTTTCGATTTCTCGTCGAAGTGATCCCTTCATTATCCCTCTCGCATCTTCAATATGCTGAAGATCTTACTCCTGCTCAATCGACCCGAAATGCTGTCTCAGTTCCCAAAAAGGAGGCACCAAGTCTAGGTCGGCAAAGATATCATACATACAGAATGCTCCCCAACGGTCGGTGATCTTCCCTTGTTCGTTGATGGTCAGAATGGTCGCTCCTTCGAACGTTGCTTTCTTGTTGGTTGGTTCAAATCCCCAGGCTGCTCCACGCTGAGTCCCGCTGCCTTGGTACCTGATCCAGACGGCATCTCCCTGGCTGACAATATCTACTACTTCATAAACCAAATCTGGAAACACGGAGCGGAAGTAACGAACTTCATGCTTCACCTGATCTGGTCCAGTAACATCGATCTGAACCCATTCTGGGGCATAGTTGGGATCGATGATTTCATCGGCCACCTCTAGGTTCCCTTTGCTCCAGAGTTCGCCGAACCAACGCCGGGCTATCGCGGTTTTTTTATCTTCTGACATGAATTATCCTTTAACGTTTAGTTTCACTCGAAGTACTTCTTTTCTACATGCAAGAATTCAATGAGCATAATTGAATGCCCTGACAGTTTGCGGCCTTAATCCATCAAGGCCAAGGCGTCTGAGATATCTTCAGCTATCATCTTTCGCTTGCTCCTCTCTATGAAGAAACTCGGACCTGCTTGTAGATAGGAGGGGAATGTTCGACGGCCCAGGTAATAATAGTCTTCACCTCGAATCTTATAGGTGGATCCAGCGGGTATCACCCGCGGTTCACCCTTTCTTTTGGCAATATAGTTCATCGCCTTGATCGCTACATCACCCATAAGCATGAAGATCCTCACATTCGGAAACAAGTCGATTTCTTGCTCGAGAATAAATGAACACTCCTTGATGGTCCCCACCTTAATACTGTAATCTATCTTTCCACATTTCACAGCCGTGGTGAAGTAGATACCCCGATCGAGTAGATCTTGAACCGTATCGACGTCAAGACCAGCATCTTGGAAGGCTAAGACAGTCGTTTGCTCAAACAGAGATTCTGCTCCTGCATAGTAATAATCTTTCGACTCTTTTGGGGCCGCTTCTGAGATCATCATTAAGGACACTGATTCAGGATCCAGTTCAACCTCGGGGACGAGGTAACAATCGTGGTTAACGTCGAGACAGGGAAAAGCCTCACATCCAACGCATTTGTTTACCTGCATTTTAACCTCCAAAGTTGCTGTAAAGGCCTGCAAAGGATCAGATATCCATGACTTCTAGCCGGTGCTTGATTTGCTTACGATGTTCTCTGTAGTGTTCGTAATACGTGCCGAACAGATCCCATGGCGGCCTTCCGTCGCGCCAAACTGACCAACAGGGATCGCTTGAATCTGCTGGCAGCGCCTGTAGTTCGTCTAAAACACGGCTGGATACCTGCTTGAAACTATCGACTATGTCGTCTAGTGTGCGGCTGCGGTTTTCCAGATAGGCTTGGGTGTTAAATTGCTCGATGAATGGAGTCCATTCACCAGGACCTGGGATGTCCGGAGAAATACCTTGAGAGGCGCTATCAAGCCAGCGCAGCAGCTCGACTTCCCAGGAGGTTAAATGAGCCAATATATCCTTAACAGTCCAGTGCTCGACGATTTCTAGCTGGGTCATTTGAGTTGGTGATAAGGGTGATATTGTTCGCTCAAAAGACTCCCGTTCAAGCCTGAGTTGATCAATGAGACGATTTCGTTCTTCACTCATCGGATTCCACTTCCTTGGACACTATCATTCCATTTCGCGATAAGCTGCCGTGGCAGCTGCTAGTCGTGCTAGAGATTCTTCATTATATGGTGAACAATGGAACATCAAGTGCGAAACGCCCATCTCTTCGTACCCCTTCATCGCCTGGGCGATTTCTCCGGTAGAGCCTGTCAGATAACTCTCCATAAAAGCCGGTGGTTGGGCGAGATCAGGGAAAGCCAGGGCAACGGCGGCGGTGACGCTAAGGGTAGAGGGGGCTCGTCCAACGGTCTCGCAGGCCTCTTGGATCTTGGCCAGCGGTTCGTTGAGGGACTCTGGCCCATCCAGGTAGGCCGTGTTCCAAAGATCGGCGTATTGAGCTGTCAGTTTAAGCATCTTTGGACCGAAGCTGCCGATCGGCAGGGGTGGTCCTCCTTCCCGTGGACCCCGGGGCGTTATTTCGCAATCTCGAGCCTGGTAATACTGACCATCAAAGTCCACGTGCCCCGATTTCAGGAGCGGTTTGATGATCTTCAAGGCCTCTTCGAACCGGGCTACCCGGTGGTCGAAAGGTAGGCCGAATGCATCGTACTCTGGCTTGTTCCAACCCGCGCCGATGCCGAAGATAAATCTTCCCTGGCTCACCTCGTCCAAGGTATGAGCCATCTTGGCCAGGATCGCTGGATTGCGGAAAGAGCTGCAGAGAACCAATGTTCCTAGTTCGATCCGTTTTGTCGCCTCGGCAAGGGCTGAGAGGATAGTCCAGCACTCCCAGATTCCGATCGTCGGCTCTCCCGTCGGGCGGTACAGGAGATGATCGTAAAGCCAGATCGAGTCGAATCCCGACTCCTCGGCCAAGAGGGCCATCGTCCGGATTTCGTTGTAAGTTGGCGGCCGGCCGAGATCCTTTCGCTGGGCGATCAATATGACAAAAACGATATTCATTTCAGTTTCTCCAAACTCCGGCGATTACGAAGAGAGCTCGATCCATTGTCCTGACCCATGTGATTCGATGGCAGCGTCGATCACCTGCTGCGTTTTCCAGCCATCGTAGAACGAAGGCGATACCGGCCTATCATCGACAATGCAGTCGACAAAGTGGCGGATTCCGACCGGTTGGTTCGTCAAGATTAAATAGGGGTGTATCCAATCTTCACCACTCCCGTAATCGGTGTTGAATAGCATCCGGATATCTTCCTTATCTTTGCGAGCTCCGTGAATGGTCGCTTGTTCAAAGGTCATTCTGGCCTCGAGCATCCCCTCTTCCCCATGTATTTCGACCCGCAAGTCCACACCCCTCTTGCCAATGTGTGACATGGCGTCCGCCACTATCTGTCCATGGGCACCGTTTTCAAATCGAACGCTGAGCAGTGCGGAATCATTTGCTGGTTCAATCAATTGGCCTTCACCATCATAACGCTTGACCGTCGACTTTAGGTGAGCGTTCAAGCCCACAATATCGCCTACTAGCCAGCGGGACAAATCGATCATATGCGACCCGAGGTCCCCGAGTATGCCATTAGCTCTTGACTTATCGAATCGCCACTGGTAGCCGGTATAGTGGCCGTAAGACCCACGAAAATGAGCGAGGCAGGAATATGGCTGGCCAATAAATCCTTCCCGGACCATCTCTTTCATGAACGAGAAACATGGTATCCAGCGTAAGGTGAAGAAGGTCATATGCTTGACGCCTTTGGCCTGGGCTGTTTGGACCATTTCCCGAGCCTGGTCTGCATTCGAGGCCAGCGGTTTCTCGCACACGACATGCAGCCCACTAGTCAGGGCGTCCATCGCAATCTGATAATGTAAATCATCGGGAACAGCTACGACAAGCGCATCAAGTGCGCCTTTATCAAACATCTCTTGGTGGTCGGTATAGACGTGATGGATTCCATACTTCTCGGCCATCACTTCCGCTCGCTCGCGATTCCGCCCGCAGATGGCGACAAGATCTGTTCTTGGGTGACTGGCTAGGGCTGGCAGATGGATCAGGTCCGCCCACCAACTTGTGCCCACGATTCCTACCGCGATTCGATCGTTCATGATGCCTCTCAGCGACATATCCTAATCAATTCTCTAGCAGTTACTACCAGCTTCCCATACTTCTGCGCCCATTCTCAGGCTAAATCCTTGAGTAGTGATCAATAAGCTCAGGTTCAGGCGTCAGCTGCTGTTAGCTTGCGATAATAGTATCGCAGATTGGCTGCGTAAAAGTTCGCAAATTCCCAATCAACAAACGGCTCGGGGATGATTTGCTCGCCGATAGCTTCCTCTTCCTGACCATTCGCAAGCATTGTTGAAACTGTGTGTTTGCATTGGGCGATGTAGTCAAGCTGTAAGTTGATATCATCCTTCGTCCCGGGAAGTCCATGTCCAGGCACGAAGATCGACGCGTCATAGGCAGCAACCTGATCGAGGGTTCGCATGAGATTGTCCGGATCACCATCGGCCAGAAATGGGTGCATGTTTACAAACAGAAGATCGCTCATGAAGAGGATTCCGTCTGAGGCTAGGAATAGAGCCGTGTCGCTGGGCGTGTGTCCGTCCGCAAATGTACGAAGTTCGACGGACCGGGCGGTCCCGTAGATCGCTAGCTGCTCTTCAAATGTAACGTCTGGAAGCCGGACAACAAGATCTGGCATCGTCTCAACCAGCCCTTCATAATAGCTCATCCAGTTTGCGATGTACTGCTTCTTCTGCTCGTCACTCTCGGCGTCATACTGGGCTTGAATTGTATTGAGCTCCGAGGCAGAGTTTTCAAGATACCAATCGTACTCCTCCTGACCACGGGTCTTGATCAGGAATTGGGTCCCGGTGCTCGAGATGATGAAAGCCTGCGGTCCGAATACCTGGTTCCCCCAGATATGGTCGTTATGATAGTGGCTGCTAACCACGATTTTGACTGGGCTTCCGGTCAATTGGTTCGCTGCCTCTAGCAAATCCTCAGCAGCCTTGAAGGTCATGAAAGTATCGTAGACCAGGGTGAACTCCCCAAGATCGATGATTCCGGCATTGCCAATTGCCCACCCTCCCGGGCGGTGAATGGCAGCATAGACGCCTTCAGCAAGTCGCTCAACCGTAAAATGGCGTGATTCAAACATTTACTTATCTCCTGCCTGGGCCGGTTGCCTGTTCCAACTGGTCCCAATTATAGCCGGATTCTTAGCAGTGCTGTTAAGCTGCAATTACGTACCAGGTGGATTCCACCAGGAGTCAACTGGAACCGGGTCGTAGCTAAGGGTTCTGTACCTTAATGCCTTGAACAGGTAATGAGGAGGATGCTGGACTATATCGAGATCGTTCGTAGAGGATATCTAAATGCCTGTGGACAGATCTTCCCCATTTCGGAATCAACGCGCCCTTCTACCTGTACCTCATTCGTGGGAGACGTCCTCGAATGTTTCAGGTCAAAGTGGCAAACTGGCGTTGTTCCAAGACCACATCTATTAATGCGCGTCGTTGAACGCCGTAAGTGAACGAGGGGATCATTCCCGGGGGAGCCAGATTCACCAGCCAGTTTTTTTAGCCCGTAAACCGCCGCAAAAGGCTGGCAAATCTCATCATCAAACTCAGCAGAAAAGGCTAATGACACGGCTCATCTGGCAGCTGTGATTTAAGTTCGAGCTGCGAGATGAGCCATGTCTAATATCACTATTCAGTGCGATACGACCTATTTTTACCGATCTACTGTCGTCGCTTATTCCAGATAGGTAGAATCCCAATCAGGGCCGGAAGGATGATTAGGCCGAGGAATGGCGCTGTACTTCTGGGCTCCTGGATCGGGGGCGTCGTTCCACCCTCTTCAACGTAAGGCAGAAATACTTTCGACTGTGGTTGAGAACAGGATTGAACTTTGACGTCGTCGAGATACCAGCCCTCAGCACCGGCTGCGCTGTCCGTGCCCATCCGCCACCGGAACTGGACTTGCTGTCCAGCATAAGCATCTAACAGGACAACGTTATTAAGAAATGGCTGCTGTTGCCCGCACCAGGCCTCCGTCGCGCCGTAGTCGCTGGTGATGGGATTGTTGCCGGGTTGATCGTTCCAGATGATGTTGTCATAGGGATCGGTCAACATGGCTGAATTAGGCACCTTCGCCCAGCTGCTGCCGCTGTCCGAACTTATCTCGAGGATTCCAGCATCCCAACACCGGCCGTCTCCGTTTGGCTCTTCGAAAGCCTGGTAATTCTGGAACTGCAGTGTTATCGGCGATTGGTTAACCGGCGGGAGCGAAATCAACGGTGACACAAGTCGCTGGTTGCTCAAGCTAGACAGGTCTTCAGCGTACCAGGCATTGACGCCGCTGGTCGTCCGAGCATCAGTTAGCATCCAGGTGTCGTTGGTCCCGGAGTGGGTCCAACCAGTCACGCCACTTTCCAGGTCGGTTTCGTAGGCCACTTCGGTGATCGCGCTCGGTCCGCAAGCCCCGGGCTCGTATTCAGTAGTGAACTCCCATACGGAGCTAGCCGTGTCACCGCACACGTTATTTGCAGTCAGACGCCAGTAGTAGATCGTACCATATGCCAGCGGCTGGTTGAACGGCATGTCGTGGCTTGTTCCCTCGACTTCCGCACTGTAGTCGATGCTGCCGAAACCCGGATCGTCGTCCACTTCCAGTAAATAACTCAATGCTTGGGCTGACGCTGACCATTCGAACGAAGGCGGATTACCAACGTCCACCGCTCCATCGGCTGGCGATGTCAGCGAGATGCTGGCCGGTACGTCGTCAAAAACATTTAAGATCGTACTGCCATTAGCCGAGACACTGCCATCATCAGCGGTAAAGTTTACGGTGTAGGTGCCGAATGGCGTCGCTCCAGTGGTAGTCACTTCCATATCAACAAGCGCGGGAGTCGTCCCCGCCACGGGATTGGGTGTAAATGAAACACTGCCCGCGGGGGCATCGGTGCTGCCGCTCATGGTGATTGGTGCCGTAAAGTTGACCCCAACTCCGAGAAGATAAGTTGCGGAATCGCTTGAGCAAATATCATTCGACGTCGGTGATGGAATCGTATCAACAGTTAAGCAGGATGGGGGCATATCGAAAGCTTCAGTGCCATCCGTACGACTGTCAGAGCTTCCCTGGTCGGCGCTGAAGCCGAGTCCTCGTTTTGCGAAACCTGTCCAGATTTCGCATTGATTCTCCCCACCGGTCAGGGCGACATCTGCTGCCAGGATTCCATCCCTACCATCCACGAATCCTGGGCTGCAAGGCTGGATTTTCATGCCGTCGATATAGAGCTGGACGGCCAAGTTGTTTCCACCAGTATTCCAAGCGTCATAAACGTTAGGATTAAAGCCATGTTTGTCTATCAGGTTCCAGTAGACTTCCCAGTACATATCAGCCCAAATCTCGCCCAGGGGATGTGGATATATGCCTGTGAATGGGACGTCACCATAGGTCTGTGGATTAACCCCCAAATCCGTTGTGTACGGGTAATTTCTGATTCCAGGACCGTTCGGGGGTTCTCCTATTACATATGTCCCGACACCGCGAGCCGTGGTGCTTGTATGTCCAGGCAGTGCGGTCAGGAAGAGGGTGCTTAAATCGCTCCACCCTTCGCCCATCTGCTCGTCGTTGCCAAGACAGCTCGCCTGGCTTGGCCCGCCTGTCAACCTATTGCTGATACCATGGCCGTACTCATGAGTAATGACGCCGTTGTCAAAACTGCTGCCAACATCCGGATTAGGTGCGGTAAAGATGTACATCTGCATCCGAGGATTGCTTCCATCTGGCGGCGTTCCAAAATTGGCATTGTTAAAACCACTGCCATCCTGGGCTTCGGCGTTCACATAGTCGCTTCCAGCACCGCCGTTTCCATAATTGCTCTCCTGGAAGTTGCCGCCGGTTTCGTCAAAGCCATAGCCATAATAAACATCATGGTTGACATTGTTCCAATAGAACAAGTTGGTTACTGCGGCTGGCCGGTAGTTGGCTGGAGGTTGGGTCAGGTCTACTGCAAAATCAAAAACAAGACCTGTTCCGCCATCGGGACTTGATCCCGCATCTGGAATGTTGTCGGCATTGGTGTCCGTATAGCCATGGACATTATTACCCTGGGTGGTGGTAAACTCAGCCCCAGGTGCCCCATCGGTATCATGCCAACCATAAGGACTGGAGGTCACATCGTATGGATTAAGTTCCAAAGTGCGGCCGTCTGATGGTGGCGCAGGCGCGGTGTGGATTGGGCTTTCGACCGGGTATGCATAGACCCTATAGCTCTCTGTAGATCCGCTTTCCCCTTCAAACGCCGGTTTAGCTTCGGAAATGAGGCTGTCATTATCAGGAACTACACTCTGCTCTCCCCAATTGTCGTGAGCTATGTAATCTAGCTGTGAAAGAATCTGACCATTGTTGGCGTCCACCCGCATGCTCCACCAGTGCTCGCCACTGATTTCGTAGATGACGATATCCCAGGCCAGGCGAACTTCACTCATAGACACTGGATCGTACATCAGCCGGGCGGGAATTGGCTCGATGGATATACCACCGGTGCTCAGCACCAATTGTGCGTCATCACCACCAACAACCTCCACAACCGAAAATTCATCGGTGATGGTCAGGCCAAGATACTCGGCAGCTGATTCAACCGCCTCGACAGGCGACAATCTGGGTTCACTATCGTTGACCTTGTCCTGAAGATCTCCGATAAAACTCGAGTTCAATGTTAGCAATCGCCCATCATCAGTCACGTTGGCGTTCAAATAGGCGTTGTTCACCAAGATCCCCTGCCACTGCTGCTGGAGATAAACATGGGTGACTCCGTTGGCGTCGCTTGTGTATTGATCGGTCAGCACAGATTTGGACAGATCTAGATCTCCTAATCCAAGGAGACTCTTACTGTCGACGGCGAATTCACGAACGATCCGCGCAGGATCCTCACTGCTTGGCTGGGAAAGATATCCGCCGTATTCGATAAACGATACGCGATCGGGATAGAAGTTAATAGGCTCATCGCCTATGGAATTAGCCGAGGTTTTTCCGGCCATGCCCAGGATAACTCCGAACAACATTAGAAGTAACAGAGCGCCGGTCAACAGAGCAGATACCTTCTTCATTGTAATGCTTTCTCCTTCAAAGCTGATTGGTGGGATTCGCTGGTACAGCGAGGGAACAATCTATGATTGTGGAACTGAGCGGCTAAGAATATACCACGCCACCCATATTGACAAGGGAACCATATCTCCTAGCCAACCATCCATCGAGACGGCCTTTCTCTCCAAAACGCATAGTGGCTGGGATGCTCATATCGATCATCACCGAACCAACGCTTGGGTTGAACATGGACATTCGTATTAGGTTTTGATATCGCTATTTTTGGGGGGGGATTTGAGTCATCACAACGCTTATTTCGGCGGTTCTGTGGTCGCCTGGCCTTGCCTACCTCGTCGCGAAACGTTGGTTGGGGTCTGCTTTCGCCGTGATTGCTCCTTCGATTGCCTCAGAATCGAGAAACGGGCCGGTATTCGAGATTACTCGCTAAATATGGCCTTCAAGATCTCCTCGACGATTCCTCTTAGGTTTGAATTCTCCAAACGCGTCATGGTCCGGTCAACAACCGGACCTAGCCCCATTCGATTCAGCGTCTCCGTCCACTCCTGGAAGTAACCAGATGGATGTGATTTCATCAGCAAAATAGCCGGTCCTCCATCGGCCACGAACGCCTGGGCTTGTTGAGGATTTGTTTTTAGAACCCTATCCATTTGGACCTCTGCCTGTTTCATCAGTCGCTTCAACTGGGAGCTTACTCGCAGCCCTTTGTCAGTAAGCACGTAGTGCTGGACTGGAATTACGCGCCCGACTCGCTTGGTTTCTCTTCGGATATAGCCCTTCTCCTCCAAAGAGCGGCGAACATAGTTGGTCTGGTAGGAATCAAACCTGTTGTTTAACTGGTGCGTCACAGTTTGGGTTAACCGTTTGATATCAATGGTATCTTCATACCGGGAAAAGAGCCTGGCGAAGAGCCTCTCGTGGGGCTGTAACTCCGTCGAACCATATTGCGCACCTCTTCGAACGCCATATTTCTCATCCACCTGGAGAATTCCGCGTGAAATCATGTCGAGCAGGGTGTAGCGCATCATTTCCCGGCCGTTTTCGTTGTCTGGGTCTAACAGGTAGATTGCTTCACCGGGAGTCAAATCTAACTCCTCCAGTTTCCTCGTCAACTTATCGAGTACCGGTGACTTTACATACGGCTCCGTAGACGCCCCCGAAGACGGTTCCGTCCTCTGACCATTTTTATCTCCAGCCATGTTCAGAAGGGAATTCTTCAATGGCTCGACGTCCACTTCTTCGCCGCCATAGCTTAGGTAGTTTTGGAGCGCTTCCTGTGCTTGTTTTGTCTTGCCTCGCTTCTCATACAGACGGCCCAGATTTCTGTAAGCATCTGGATAGGTTGGATCAAGCCGAACGGACCGCCTGTAGGCCCAAATGGCCCTATCCATATCCCCCGCGGCCTCAGATATCTCACCCACCTCGTTTAGCAGCTGTAAATTACGCGGATCCTTTGCCAAGGCCAGCCGCCTCTCCTTAAGAAGTCTCTGCCGTTGCTCCATTTCGACAGCGGCTTGATTAACTGCGCTCAAGTCGTATTCCACCGGCATTTCAGATTGATCTACATCTCCATTCCCACTGTCGACCATTGCCACCACCGTCATCTTCAGAACTTCATCCAAGCATAAACGATCCAGTTGAAATCATCATACCATAATTAGTGCATCCGCTGTTCGAATATGATCGAGTATCTTCAGCAAATGTTATCAATCACTTGTGATTATCCCCAGTGAATGTCAAAGGTGAAGATCACTAGTGAAAATCAAAGGTTAAGATCACTAGTGAAAGTCACTCATAACCTATACGAGAAATCATCCTCCAAGGTAACAGGCTGAATCACTTTTCTTCGGGTCATATTGGGCTTTGGACCTATCTGTAGTGCTGGTCGAGGTACTCCTTGAAGTAATCGATAACCTCTGGGAGGTTTTCGCGACCAAACCCAAATCTGACATGGCTGTCGCCGTAGTGAAAGACGCTCGAAGGAGCGAGCATGATTCCCGTATCCTCAACCAATGCATCGCAGAATTCGGTCGCGCCCTTTCGCAGCAACAGCCGCGGGAATCCGATTGATCCACCAAGGGGTCTATTCCACTGGAGAAAGTCGCCATAGTCGGCGAAGAATCCATCGAGAATGGCAAGATTTCTGATTATTCGCTGCCTATGACCACTTACAATCAACTCTCGATTCGCCAAAGCAAAAATGGCCAATATCTCGCTTGGTGCACTCGCGCAGATCGTTGTGTAATCCTTGAGGGCCGCTATTCTCGCGAGCAATTCCCGATCTTGCGTGGCAATCCAGCCAATTCGGAGGCCTGGCAGGCCATAGGATTTCGACAAGCCTGAGAGCGAGTATGCGTTTTGGTACAATTCGCATCCTGCCGGCAACGTAGACTCCTGGTCCATTTCCAAAAATCGGTACATCTCATCCGAAAGAAGATATATTCCTCTACTCGACACAAGATCGACAAGTCTCGCATACTTCTCAGGAGAGGGGACGAAACCGGTCGGATTATGTGGGAAGTTAACGACGACAAGCTTGGTGTTGGGTCTGATCATTCCCTCGAGAAGATCGAGGTCGAAATCCCATCCTCTTTCCTCATTTGGCTCCCAGTACGAGACATCGCAACCGATTGAACGGGCAATCTCATAAAGCGATTGATAACCTGGGAATGTGCAGACAATGTGATCCCCAGGGTGCAGCAAGGCATGCATAAACAGAAAGATCCCTTCTTCCGGCACCACTACTAAAACGTCGTCGGCCGAAATACCCTTATAGGTCTCTGATATTGCCTGCCGCAGCGCTGGATGCCCCGAGCTTTCCGTATATCCAAGTTTCAAATCGATCCAGAGCTCGATGTTCTCCTCGTGAGCCACTTCTAAAAGCTCCAACAAGGTAAGTGACTCGCAATCTGAGGATGAAAGCAGGTACCGGGCAGAAAACTCATGCCGTGCAAAGTAGCGTTCTAGTTCGAATGGTTGGATTTTCATTGCTACCTCTTAGCAAGCCACGATTGGGTTTTGCTTACCATACAATTATACCCGTAAGGTACCGGAGAACAGGATCAGCCATTGGCGTCACAGGAGCAAGATGAAAGTTAGAAAACCATCTAATCGCCCCAGATCTTGTAGCCGGTTCCAGGTGCGCAGGCTACAATGGATAACCTTGCCGGCACACGATCTGCGAACTTGCAGAGCACAACAACAACCGAGCCAATCAAAAATAGCAGCTCGACCTTCTAACCTTTCGAGGAATGGCTCTCGTTGACGTTGTTCTCATTTTGGCGGGGGGATCAGTTTGTTTTTGGATTCGGGAGAAGGTTCTGTAGGAAAGACCTGATTGCCTCGAACGCCACTGCTGGTCGGACGTGATAGCCGGTTCCAAATAATATTGTTCAAATCGAGAGAGTGGTAAATGAAACGATTGGTTGCAATCTTTGCTCATCCGGACGATGAAGGACTCATCGCCGGCTCGTTGGCCCACCATGCCGATGCGGGAGTTCAGGTCACACTTATATGCACCACCAAGGGAGAAGCTGGTGAGATTAGCGATGACACCCTGGCGTCTCCTGAGAATTTGGGATCGGTCAGGGAAGCGGAACTTCGTTGTTCATGCGATGTGATCGGCATTTCAGACCTCCATCTACTTGGCTATTGTGATTCCGGGATGGATGGCACACCTGATAATGAGAGGACTACGGCTTTTATTCAAGCAGATCCCGACGAAGTGAAGTTTAAACTGGTAAAACTGCTGCGGTCTATAAGACCACATGTGGTCATCACCTTTGAACCTAAGGGCTGGTATGGTCATCCTGATCATATCGCTGCCGGTCGTTACGCTTCGGAGGCCTATCGTTTGTCGAGCGATCCCAAGGCATATCCTCTAGCCGGACCATCTTGGAGGCCAGATAGACTGTTCCACGCAGTTCTGATGCGCTCAGATTTCAAATCTATCGCGGATTACGTAAGAGCGCAGGGCTGGGACAGCAGTGACTTTGATTTTGTATTATTGGACGAACCCGATCCACTGGAAGCGCAGATCACCCACGTTTTTGACGCCGATTCTTATGGAGACATCAAAGAACGATCGATGCTCTGTCATAAGACGCAGTTTGGTGAGGACCACATCTACAAGAAACTGCCGCAGGAACTGTGGCGAAAAGTCAATGCCAGGGAGTATTTTATCCAGGTCGATCCTGCTCCGGATCAAGATATCAAGCAGAATGGTGATTTGCTCGCCGGTATTGCGGAATAGCTTGGAGCAAACGTAAGGAATCCGAAAATGGTTACCTGTTTCCACTGCCAACATTCAAATGGGTCAAATGCTTTCTACTGCAAGAAATGCGGCTGGTCCATTGCCTGTCCTCGCTGCCGCATCATCCTGGAGTATCCCCTCAACTTCTGTGACAACTGCGGGCAGATCCTCGCCAAGGAGGGCAATATTCGGTTGGTCGAATCCGCTGGAACAGAGGATCGATCCTATGACACCGCGCGATTTGGAACGGGACCAGATTTTGTTGAATCAAAGGTGGTAGATAAGGAAACACTACCTGCAGTCCAGGGATCGCGTCTTGAGCAGTTCGTGCCCAAAGAATTGATGGCCAAGCTGGACGCCGTGCGGTCGAGCGAATCGATGGTTGGGGAACGGAGGGTCGTAACCATCCTCTTCTGCGATACTCAGGGTTCCACAGAAGCGGCTGATCAACTCGATCCAGAAGATTGGACCGAAATAATCAACGGCGCTTTTGAGCACATGATAAAACCAGTGTACCGGTACGAAGGAACCGTGGCTCGTCTCACTGGAGACGGAATCCTGGCCTTCTTCGGAGCACCCATCACTCACGAGGACGATCCTCAAAGAGCGATACTTGCCGCCTTGGATATTGTCGCGGCCATTGAGCCATACAAAGAGCAGGTACTTCTCGAGTGGGGAATTGAATTCAACGTCCGCATCGGCATCAATACCGGTCGCGTAGTCGTTGGAGCTGTTGGCTCCGACCTGCGAATGGAATACACGGCTATGGGTGACGCCATCAACATGGCAGCCAGGATGGAGCAGAAGGCATCACCAGGCACCATCCAGATTGCGGACGACACCTACCGGCTTGTCGCCCCGCTGTTCGAATTTGAGGAACTTGGTGGCATCGAAGTCAAAGGGAAATCCGAGCCTGTCCTTGCTTATCGCGTTCTCAAGCGCAAGGCATCGCTGGCACGGATGCGCGGTATTGAAGGGCACGAAATAGCCATGATCGGTCGCGACCGAGAGTTAGCCAGTCTGGTTTCCGCCGTCGAAGATATCCAGCGTGGCAGTGGCGGGATCGTCTGTCTGATGGGAGAAGCCGGACTAGGAAAAAGCCGTCTCAT
>DASRZI010000347.1:0-3551 GCA_035686605.1 Candidatus Zixiibacteriota bacterium | reverse complement strand
GCGTCCGTTTTGAGTGCTGAGGTATAAGCGCGCTGTCGATAGGCCGTGAATTGTGGGATGGCAATAGCGGCGAGGATACCAATGATTGCGATAACGACCATCAGCTCAATAAGCGTAAACCCCCTTTCATCTTTTTTACTTGATTCTATTGCCAATTCTGCACTCCCTGGGTGTGGCATTTGGATCCTTTCTAATACCAAGTTGCTATCATTGCGAGCCTCCGGCCGGTAGGGGCCTATGCCCCAATCCTCTCAGAACAAGAAGTCTAAGTAGCTGAATTGTTAAAAATATGATGGGTCAAGATTGTTTATACAATTATTATGCCATAAACTGAGGGCCTTGCACGCGATTGGTGATTAAGTAATATTTTCAACTATATATCTAAATAGTTTTTCTTTGGTTCATAGGTTAGACAATCTGCTTACGTCACCACAGCAACCGATTTGACATTTTTTTGGCGATACTAAGAGCAGCTTCCAAGCCAGTCCTCAAAGCCTTTAAAGAAGATGTGAAAACGTTTCGGGTCGTCTAATCGGCCACCAGCCCTTTGGCCACATCTGCGGCCTCTCCCATGATCCGGTCAAACAACTCTTTTACCGTGGGAATATCATGGGCCATGCCGATACCCTGGCCGCACGATATAATCCCAACGTCCAGGTCACCTTCATTATACATCTTCTTGGCCTTTTCCCCTGTAGCAATCTTGAGGATCTCCGGCAAACCCGCCTGGTCGTCCTCTAATTCTGCAACCTTCTTGGCCGCTGCGTTTATCCATACCCTGTGTGTGGCCCCTATAGAGCGCATGACCAGCATTGTGTCCAGCTCACCCGCCTTGACAAGTGCCTCCTTCAGCCTGTCATGGATCGGGGCCTCTTTTGTTGCGAGAAGGCGCGTGCCCATAATGACTCCCTGGGCCCCCAGGGCCAATATCGCCACAAGTCCTCTGCCGTCAGACACTCCCCCGCCCCCTATTACCGGGAGGTGCAGGCTCTCAACAACCCGCGGCACCAACACGAGCGTGCCTATATCCAACTTTCCGGTGGCCCCTCCGTTCTCGTAACCCACAACTGTGACCATGTCCGCGCCCATTTCCTGGACCTTGAGCGCATAACGAACGCCCACACACTTGTGCATCCAGGTAAGACCCGCCTCTTTGAACCGGGCACACAGTTCTTGAGGCGCGGAATGCCCTGATGTCTCAACGATCTTGACCCCTTTTTCCAACAAGACATCCAGGTAGTCATTGTTGTCAATGGGGCGCATCGCCGGAAAGAGGTTGAGGTTAACAGCAAAAGACTTGTCAGTGAGTTCAATGAGTTGATCCAACGCCTCTGAAAAGGCCTCGCGGCTCTGGTAGATTGCGGATGCCAGTATCCCCAATCCCCCGGCATTGGAGATGGCCGCTGTAAATTCAGCGTTGGAAATATGCATCATGGTTCCCCCCACAATGGGGTATTTTACACCTAACATCTCAGTCATCTTTGTCTTAAACATGGACATCCTCCTGATATTGAAGATTGACAATTGAATATTTGAGGGAATTTTGGTTAACTCAATAAACCTTCAGCTTTGCTTTGCGGGTAAGCGAGTGATTTAGACTTTTCGATTACGATTTTTTCTCTCATCCGCTCCTTTCAGTATGCGCCCTTTGCGACTTGGCGAGAAACCAAAACACGCGGTCGGTATTGAGCTTGAGGGATTGTGGACAGATCTGCGAAGAGCGGCTGCAGATGGCCGCGATCATAGGTCCAACAGGGCGTCGATGCGCGCCCTGTCGAACCCGGTCACCACCTCGCCGTCCACCACCAGGGCGGGCGCTGAGCGAACGCCCAGGCCGAATAATTCCTCCCGGGCCTCTTCGTCGATCATTAGGTCTTTTCTCACGAATGTCACCCCTTTGCCGGTCAGATACTCTGCCAGTGCGGTACAGGGGCCTCAGAACGGCTGCGAATACACGATAATTTGGCGGTTTTCCATATGGGATCCTTTTGGTTATGTTCTGTTTGAAAAACCTGGCCCTCAGGAACCGTCGCAGATCCCGTATAGCTGAAGTCACAGGTAGACGGCTGGTGTCATCCGTGGTGAAAATATTCCGTCTGTTGCGGCGTAGTCGAAAGGCGAAGACGGGCCCGTCGCGGCGTAGTGCGTCGTAGTATAGCCGGATAATTCGGACGAGGACCATCTACTGCAATTGGCTGGCCTTCTGCTCCCGCGCATTTTGCAGCAGCTCCTGCCGCTTGGCCTCCGCATCCTCGGAAATGAAGGGTCGCTCGTCGGTCATGAATTTTTCCATCCACTCGCAACTGTCGGACCACGAAAAGGGCAGGTCGACGATGATCCCCGGCCTGTCGGCATTTTCCAGCAGCTTAAGCCCGTCGCGCAGGACACTGCGCTGGTTTTCGGGATCTTGGGGCCTTCCTGCCGGATTGCCCAGGGGGTAGTTGAGAAAGATCTGCCGCGGGTTGCCTGCGCTGGCGGCGATGTCCCGGGCGTTGGTGTAGGTGACCGTGGAGATGCCCCCTGCTTCCAACACACGGGCGACCAGACTCACGGTCTGGTGACAGATGGGTCAGACAGGCGTCAACAGGGCCACATCCACATGGTCCTCCCGGCACTGCCGGAGGATCTCTGGTCCGTCCACTTCGGTGGTTTTGCGGTGGCTGTAGTTGGGCAGGGTCCGGTAGTAGTTCCTGCTCAAACTTCCGAACACCCCTTCCTCGAGAAACTCCTGCAATCGCGTGATGGGAAAATAGGCATTCACATCCGCCATGTCCGTCTGGTAGCGGTCGTGGTCCTCACTGGTGGAGAGGATGCGGTCGGCGGGCCAGTCGCTGGGCGCTGTGAACACCTCCAGCTCATTGGTGCCGAGCATCTTGGGGCCTTCCAGGGGAAGCCCCCCCTCGTCCAGCAGCATGAAGGATGCGGTTGTCACCAGCGTAACCCGGCAGTCGGAGAGGGGCTTGTTCAACGGGGTGAAGGGGATATTCTCGTTGTGCGCGTAGTTGTAAGTCTTGTCGTAGCCCAGACCGCGGTAATATTCATGGGTTTTTTCGATGTAGCGAATGTGGTCCATCACGGGCCTCCACGTTTAAATGATTGTCCCCCATACCCCATGGCTACGCCAAGGCGCATCAATCCCATTCTTTATTCAATGGCCAAAATTAGAATTGCTGTCTCCCTCTCCCCAGCGTCGAAAAAGGTCATGCTTTATGCCAAGGTAATCAAATATCTTTCCAATGGTCTGATCAATAATGTCGTCTATGGTCTTTGGCTGATGATAAAAAGATGGTACAGGGGGCAGTATATGGGCGCCCATGTCAGCGGCCATGGTCATGAGCCTGAGATGCCCCTTATGCAGAGGCGTTTCTCTCACCACAAGAACCAGCTTCCGCTTTTCTTTGAGCGTCACGTCTGCGGCCCTTATAAGGAGGTTGTCAGTATAGGAGTTGGCAATCCCGGATAAGGTCTTTATAGTGCATGGAACCACGACCATGCCTTCGGTCAAGAATGAACCGCTCGCAAGCGCCGCGCCCACATCCTTGTTGTCATAA
>DASRZI010000346.1:0-4907 GCA_035686605.1 Candidatus Zixiibacteriota bacterium | reverse complement strand
CCTACCTGGTAGCCATGCTCCCAGCGCTCTACAATTGGAAATCCACCCCAGAAGGCAGCTTGAAAGGCGGTCGTGCTGACCTGGCAGACCCCGCCGCCTACACCCTCGATGGTGCGTCCACCGTAGATAATAAGTCCGGTTTCGTAACCCTGCTCGGCGCTGACTTCTCCTAAATACTCATTAAAGGAAAACTCTTCACCCGGAGCGACGACAATCCCATAGTAATTAGAAGCTGCTCGAGCAATGTTATGTTTCCGTTCGTTGGATGATCCATAGAACCATGTCGTGCTTTCGCTAACCAATTCGCTAATACTCAGATCGGCAGCCGAAGCGCCAGCATGAACCACCGGAACTATCTCGTTTAGTATGAAGGGCATCGAATGGTCAGAAGTCATTACTTGGCTTAGGAACTGGTCCGCCGTCGATTCTACATCCAACTCCCGTCCGCTTACGTGTGGTTCAACCAAAACAAGATCGCTGGTCGCATCGTCAAAGTAAAAGCGAGCATTATCCGGCTCCCGCTCTAGCAGCTCCCGATATGAATCAAGCCAAGCAATCACGGCGTTCCGGTCCATGTACACCTCAGTCGTTGCCCCTCCCTGCTCATTTTCAACTGTCTGTATACGAACCCATTTGATTAAATCGTCGACCGGGATAGTAACTCTCTCGAGATCGACACCAGCCAAAGGTTCCTGCAAGTAAAGGGTCATAGGACCGCTCATTATGTATTCGAGCTGCTGGGCTGAGACGCTTGTGTCGATAACCCGGGGTTGGGTTTCGTGTATCAGGAGCTGAATCTGGGCTGTCTGGAGATTGGTAACAGGATGAACGAGTCGTTCTCGCGTATCCTCGGAGTCAAGATATCGACCCATTTGAGCAGTTGTAAAACCAACTTCGCTGCCGTTGTAGGCCAGGCTGGCATCGGTCGCAGGCTGATATATGGTATGGGCGATATTGGCGACGGCCTGGTCAAGCGCGCCCTCGTCGAAGACGACGATTGGGGCTAATTGCCGGCCGTAGTACCAACTGTCGAACTGTTCCAGGAGCCGCGAGATCGGTCCGCCGCTTCGGCCAACCGCTAAAGCTGCGTCAACCGTCGCTGTTGAGTCAAAGTACAAGCCAAGTTCGGATGGAGATCGTACCCACTCATCACCATTCGTTGGATCAACCAGGGCGATAGATTCTCGTTCCGGATAAGGGAATGCAGCCTCAAGCAGAACGATGGCCTCATCCTCGGTCAGGCCGCTTAGATCCTGCCCCCAGACCATCACCCCGGTGAATATCCTATCTTCATGGCCCTGCTGGTATGTAGTAATCAGTAGAAACAGGAGGATACTGACGATTACCGCAGCGGTAACCGGAACAGCGAGGAACCAACCTACCTTGCGAGGGATATCTGTAGAACGAGGTTGTGGGGCGGAACTAGTCGCTTGCATTGATGCCTTTTTCGGGTTAGCTGCTTGCCCAAAAATTGAAACATAACTATATCACCAAGGACGATCAATGATGGTAATACTTATCACAAACTTAGAAGGGTTGCGGGACATTCTCAGGAAGTGCCTGAGGTTTCATAAGCACTCCACATAGGCAGAGACGCATTTGCTGGGACGCATTTGCTCGGACGCATTTCCTCGGACGCATTTGGAGAAGGCTATTCTAAATGTCCCTTCTGGCAAACAACCAGAGTGCCAGGGCGATCAGGACAATCACGTACAGGACTGAGTAGCCAATCATGGCATTGCTGGGTTGGGCTGCGACAATAAAGGGGCCGGCGATATCCATTCCACCACCGATCTGAGGCTCAAAAATGGTGGTTGCTTTTCGCCACAGGGTTTCTGTAGGCATAAGTAAACTTGTCAAGATCCCAATATCGACTGCCGTCGAGTTGCGAAACAAGGCACCAATCTGTTCCACCCAGCCGCCCACGAAGGCGATTCCGAACAGCATAAAAACCATGGCGCCATTAGCGAGCGTTGACAGACGCGTTCCTCCGGCGATGCTGAGAGACAGACCGACCAATCCTTCCAGGTATATCAAGGACAACCCAAGAGGGATGTTGCTCAGGGTAAATCCAGAACGAAGGTAAACTATTAAGAGAATCCCTCCGGCTAAAAATATTACATATACCAGGATGATGAGGGCAAAGCCAAGCCATTTTCCGATGATAAGCTCCCACCTATTTAGAGGTTTGGCTAACAAACTCTCGATGGTATGTGACTCAATCTCTCCGGAGATTGTCGCAACCGAGATAAGGACCGCGACCATTACTACCAAGAAATTCGCAGCATATAAACCGGCCAGAGATAGAAATAGAAAAGGAGTTCGAAATTCCTCTGGAGACATCGCCTGGCTGATATCGACATATATGAAATGGAAACCAAGCCCATATACAATCAGAAAGCCGATACCCATTAGCGCGCCAACCCAGAGAATTCGGCGGCGTTGAGTCTCGCGAATCGTTAACCGGGCAATGGCAAGGATATTCATGCTTCGACTTGTCCTGGAGATATTTCGAGATCAAAGTAGCTTGTGCTTGGCGACGAATGGAAACAAGCTTTCCTTGAACCTCCCTTAGAAGTCGACAGCATCTGAACTCGCTGAACGATAGAGTTGAGCTCAGGCATCGAGCATCTCGTCACCCACAATCTGAAGAAATCGTTCTTCGAGTGAAAGGCGCTGTGGACTGAGTTCATAGACTGCCTGTCCCTGGGCAACCAGCCAGTTAACCAGATCGGGAATCTGGTTGTCATCGGCGAGATCCATGTGGATTTTTCCCTCACTCGGATCAAAACGGATCTCTGAACCGAACGCCTCCAATCCCTCCAATAGGGCATCATCCACATTGCCAACACGGAGGTTGATTTGCACCGCCTCACTGGCCAATTCGACTAGTGAGGCTACCCGCAGGATAGTTCCATGACGAATGAATGCTACCCGGTCACAGGTTAGCTCAATCTCGCTAAGCAAATGAGAATTCAAGAAAACTGTAATCCCCCGGACTCGCAAGTCCCTGATAATATCGCGGACGAGTCGCCGGCCTAACGGGTCAAGGCCTGATGTGGGTTCGTCTAGGAAAACCAGGTCGGGATTGTTTATCAAAGCCTGGGCAAGGCCAATACGCTGCAGCATGCCTTTTGAAAAAGCTGACAATCTAGTTTTTGAACTGCGTCCAAGCCCAACAAGTTCGAGCAGCTGCGGTACGGTTTTCTCGCGTTCGTCAACGCTCATGCCGTATAGGCGGCCGTGTAAATCAAGGAACTCGGAGGCTTGCAGCCACTCATGGAATCGAAAGTGCTCGGGGAGGAAGCCAATTCGAGCCCGGGTAAGCCTGTCACCCAGAGGATTACCTAACAAGGTGGCCGTCCCGGATGTAGGGTGGAACAAACCCATCAGCATTTTCACTGCTGTGGTCTTGCCTGCCCCGTTTGGCCCCAAGAAACCGAAGACCTCACCCCGCTTGACTTCCAGGGTAAGGTCCTCAACGGCTACCTTTTTTCCAAACTCTTTGCGAAGGCGACGGGCGTCGATGGCCAGGTCGGAAGAATTCGTCATATATTTCTAATAGATATTCAGGTCCGACTGGCCGTGAATCCTGGTCGCCGGCACCTTGTAATATTTCACGTATCCCAAGTCGATTGATTGAATCCTAGCGCAGGCTGTTTGCTACATCCACTAATTCATCGAGCTGGCCCCCGTTTAGCACATAGACCATGCCGTCTTTCTGCCAGAGAATTGCGCTGTTTACTCCATCGTAGCTACTGAAAGCTAGGCCGCCCACGCCGTCGACATCGACTTCGCTAAATGTAGCGATACCTTCAGGTATTGGCAATAACAAGGTGCTGGTCCAGTCAATGCTCTGGGCCAATCGGCGAGCCTGACGAGTATCCATGCCCAGAGCCTGTAGAAGGGCTTGGCCAAGGGCCGCAGTGTCCACGTCTTCAGGGTATTCGATCAACGGGCTAGACGATTGGTTCAGCATCGTGCCATCGGACCATTGCTGGCTAATGGCGGGGTATACCGTGACATCCACGACTGCCCCATCGAGGCTATCTGAAATCAGACCAGGATCCGCGCCGGCAGCCTCGACCAGAGCTCGAGCATTCTCCACGTTGATCGTTAGTCGCCCGGAACCACCATCAATCACATACACCTGGTATGGATCACCTAACTTCGAAGACGAACGAGCTTGCAGACCAGTATCTTTAGCCGCAGCCTCCCGGGACTCAACAAGCACAGCAGGACCGGGCTCATCGAACATCTCGATCTCTCCGGGATATATGCCTGACTCCGCGATTTTCCCAAGAAGAGCGAGCTGCTCGGCGGAGATGGATATCGGGGCGAATTTCTGTACCCTAAATAGACCTAAGAAATCGCTCGCCGCGGCACGAACACCCGGTATGCTCAAGGCAACAACCAGAAGTACGAGGACGGAAAGCGCAGCCCACACGTATTTTCGATTAGACATAGCTAGAAACCTCCAAATTGATGATCGCTGGGATTGTGGCTCGAGCTGAGCCCTCACCCTTGCTAAAGCCTGAGAAGCCGGCTTGGGAGTCTCGTCCGCATTCGGCGCCAAGATAGTCAACTCATCAAGAACATCTCTGATCTCATTTTCGCTTTCGGTCATATGCTTCTCTCCTCGCCGAGTTTTTAAGGCTGGGTCGGACCTAAGAGCGGTAACCACTCTGCCTACAACTTTCCCGGCAACTCCTCCTTATAGGCGACGCGGAAAGCGTCTGCGGCTCTGGCTAACAGTGTACCTACAGAACTTGGCGCCACACCGAAGCAGTCAGCCAATTCGGCGTAGCTAAAGCCCATCTGGCGCATTAGCAGCAGCTGGGTTTGTCGTTCGGGCAGTTCGGCTAAGGCAGCCCGAACCTTTTCCCGGGTTTCTATCGCCGATACCT